>JAEEVG010000075.1 GCA_016290835.1 Bacteroidales bacterium
GGGCATGCCCGAGGCCGATATCACCGTCAAGGCCCTCGGCTCCAAGACCGAGCAGAACAGCCGCAAGATCCGCAGCATCACCCTGCTGGGCAGCGACGAAGCCGTCACCTGGACCCAGGGCAAGGATGAACTGACGATCGCCAAACCCGCGGCCGCTCCCGCAGAAGAGGCCGTGGTCTACAAAGTCGTCTTCAGATAATCGGTCCGGGAAGGCTATCTCCCTATCAGCTGTTCATAAGTGTAGCGGGCCGCGTCGGCCGCGCTGAGCTGGTGTGACCAGCCCACGCGCGTCGAGTTGTCCGCGCCGGGGCCGGTGCAGCCGTATTCGGCATAGAATGCCGTCTTTTCGTTGGCCGGATTGTTCCAGTTGTGCCAGCCCTCCGGGCGGATGTGGGCGCCGAGTTCGCAGTCGATGAAGACGGTCTGGGCGTAGGGCCGCCAGGGCCGCCCCAGATAGACCTTCTCCACCCCCGGATCCGCGGTCAGGCGGCAATCCTTGAACACATAGCCGAAGGCCTGGCCTTGAACCGTAGAGGCCGCCGTGACATAGCTCTCAGCCTTGGAATGGATCTGGCAGCGCTCGAACCAGGCGGCGCTGCTGCCGAAAATAAAATCGGTCGTCCCCTCGATGTAGCAGTCGAAGAAGGCATTGCGGATGTGGTTGCCGTCCTCGCTGAACTTGCCGAAAGTATAGAGGGTGTCCTGGTTGCCCAGGAAGCGGCACCTGCGGGCCGTGAAGTGGTCGCCGTTGGTGAACAGGGCCACCGCCTGGCCCACGCGGCCGGCGTCGTTCTCGACCGTCAGGTCCTCCAGCGTGACATCCTCCGCGTGCACGAACATCGTGGCGCTGCCGGAGGTGCCGATGGTGCCCGTGAAGTTGCCCCAGGGCTGCGTAGCGGCGTTGCCATAGACGATGATGGTATTCGCGGCGTCCAGGCCCTTGAGCAGCAGGTGGCGCTTGTTCCAGGGGATGATGATGCGTTCGCGGTAAATGCCGGGCTTGATGAGGATCCGGTATTGCCCGCCGTGCAGGGCGTCCGGGACTGCGTCGATGGCCTCCTGGACCGTCAGATAGTCCCCCCGGCCCTGCTGGTCCACCACGGCATCCCAGTGTACGAGGTGCTGCGCGATCTCCGGGAGCTTGACGCGGATCGAATCACAGACGATTTCGCAGTTTCGCCGCGCGCCCAGGGGCGTGGAATGGGTGTTGTCCTGCAGGCCCTGGGGCTTGGCGGGGACGACACCCGGCTCAATCCACATGAAATAGGGCCGCGAGGCCAGGTCGCCCGCCTCCTTGAGCCACTTGATCGTGGCCTGCTCCATATCGATGAGGGGCGTGCCCGTCTCGCGGGCCACGGCCCGCATCGAGGCCGGATACTCCCCGTGGGTGGTCTCGTCCAACACGCCGAAATTGAAATGGCGGCGCGCCACCGGGGTCAGCAGCACCGGCGTGGCGCCCAGCTCGCGGGCGGTGTTGATGAAGAGCCGCAGGTAGTCCTGCCACTCCGTCCAGGCCGGGGCATAGCCCTTCCCGGCGGGTTTCTGGTCGTTGTGGCCGAATTCGATGAAGAGGTAGTCGCCCGGGCGGATGTTCGCTTTGACGTGGTCCCAGATGCCTTCGGCGATGGCCGTCTTGCAGCTGCGGCCGTTCTTGGCGTAGTTGATCACGCGCACCCTTTCGTCCAGGAAATTCTCGAAGACCATTCCCCAGCCGCGCTCAGGGTTCAGTCCGCTGATGTCCTTGTCGGCCATCGTGCTGTCGCCCATCAGGTGGATGGTGAAATCCACGCTCGATTCAGGAACGTCCAGTTTGAGGGTCGGGCCGGCGCCCTTGCGCAGCAGCGCGGGCACCTTGGAGGCCGGCAGGGCCGTGTAGGCATAAGGCATCTCCACGGTCCCGCGGTCGGCGGGCTGGAATTTCTCGCGGAAAACATTGCCCCGGAACTGCCAGGCCAGCGCGTTCTGCGCGCCCTCGAAGATGCGCTTCACGCCCCGCTCGAAGTAGTTGCCCTCGATCAGGACCTCGGAGTCGATGCGGGCGTTGATGGCAGGCGAGCCGTTCCCGGCGCAGTCGTATAAGTTATTGAGTACGTGCACCTTGCCAAAGCGAACAACGGGCATGCGCACCTCGCAGCCTGCGCCCCAGATGTTGTAGGCGAAGGTGATGTTGAGGTTGTCCACGCCCTGCGAGGAGTTCTCGCTGCTGCCGATCAGATTGGAAGCCTTGTGGTCGTAGGCACGGTCGGTGTACTGGAAGATGCACCAGCTCACGGTGATCAGGTCCGAACGGTTATTGATGTCGAAGTTGCCGTCCATCCCGTCGGTGAAACTGCAGTGGTCCACCCAGATGTGCCGGGAGTTCGACAGGGTCAGCAGGTCGGCTCCGCCCACGTCGATGGGCCCGGGGCCCACGAGGGCGAGGTTGCGGATGATGATATTTTCGCAGCCGCTGAGGTTGAAGAGGCCCGCGTTGCGATAGACCTCCCGGGCGTCGCCGGTGTGGTCGATGATGGCCTGGCGGGTGTGCTGCTCGCGCTCCTCGGCCACCATCACGCCGTTGGACAGCGCGCCCCCGCCGCCCTGGGTGGACATCGCCTTCACGCCGGCTCCGTCCAGCAGGGCCGTCAGTTCGGGCGTGACCTCGAACTGGGTGCGGATGCAGGCGCCGTTGACGCCCAGCAGGGTCTTGCCGCGCAGGCCGCGGAACGGCATCGAACTGGAGATGATAAAGTCCCCGCGCGAGCCGTCGAACACGATGACGTCATAGTCCTTGAGGGCCTTGACGACGTCTTCGCGCATATCCAGCCCGTTGCTCTGCAGCACGATCGTGCGGGCTGGATCGCCGCCCGTGAGGCTGTAGCCGGCCCCCTGGGTCAGCGAAAACGCCGTCGCCCACCCGAACGGCCCATCCGGTTGCCGGGCGGCAGCGGAACCCGAGGCAGCGGACACCGGAGCGGAAATATTAGTAAGTAAAGAAAGAATTAAAAGGAGTCGAATCATCATTCAGCGTCTTTATCGATGAAACGGATCAGGGCCACCATCTTGTTGATATAGTCCCGCGTCGAAATACACATCGTACCGTCCATGGAACGATAAGGAGAGGTATCGTACTCATCCCCCACATTGGTGGAAGCATACTGCGTCTCGTCGCTCGGCGTGGTCGGAGCACCCGCCTTGTAGGGATTGGACGTGCTGCCCAGCGGACTCAGCCAATAACCCTCCGGCGTGAGCGCATCGATGATGCTCTTCACGTCCCCGCGGAAGGCGCGCGTGGCGGCATAGTACTTCGGCAGCGGTACCAGCTCTTTCTCCAGCAGCGGAGAACCCTTGACCACCTCCTCCACGGGCTGGGCCTTCAACTCCTCATACTGCCGGCGCAGGGCCTTGACATTGATGCGGGAAGCGGAACTGTAGTGCCCGATGGTCCCGGTGATGTCCTGGTTGGTGAAATAATGGCCGTTGTACCAGTTGGAGCCCACGCGGTGAACATACTGCGGGATGCCGGTATCCGGATCGATGAAGCGGGGCATCAGCAGGGCGTCGGGATCGCCGCTCGGGCGGCCCCAGCGCTGCTCCTCCGAGGCGGGAAGCTTCAGCGACTCCAGGAAGTCGAGCGCCGCGGGGATGCCCGCAAGGAAGCGGGTGTCGCCCGTGAGGCGGTAGTACTGCATCAGCGAACGCACCATCGAGGCGGTGCGGCTGGAGCTGATGGCGCGCGGCTCATAGGAACGCGCGTGGGCCGGTTTGAGGTCGGAGACCGTGTACTGGTCGGCCCAGCCGGCATAGGGCGCACCCTGCTGGAGCAGGATGCAGAGGTACATCGCGCGGTAGATGGGTTCGCGGAGCCCCGGGGTGCCGAGGGTCTGGTAGCATTGCACCAGGAAGTCGATGCAGTCGGGGATCACGTCGTCGTTGAGCGTGATGAAGGAGGTGTAGTCGGCGCGTCCCTGGAAGGGGTGGTCGTACATCAGCGGCCAGCGCTGCGGCCAGCCGCCCACCGGGTACTGGCTGTTCAGCACGAAGCCGATGGCCTTGTCGAGCGCCTGGCGGAAGGACGGATCGTATTTCTCCGCATAGATGCGAAGCAGGAACTTGGCGCACTGTGTGGTGCAGGAGTCGTCGAAGGTGGCGTTGCCGTAGTAGTGCTGGAACTCCTCCAGGCGCCAGCCGCTCTGGCCCACCGTGGCGTACCAGTCCTTGAGCGAGGCCTCGCCGGCAAAGTCGAAGGTGTAGTTCCAGCCGCCGCACTCGAGCTGACCCCAGATCAGGGCCTGAGCGACCCGCTTGGCCGCTTCGTAGTAGTATTCATCGCCGGTGGCGTGGTAGGCGTCCAGCAGGAGCTGGCCCATCTGCGGGGTGCCGGGGTCCTGGGTCCAGACCATGGTGCGTTTGGCCTCCATCTCGCCCCACTGGCGGGACAGGTCGGGAAGGTAGTTCCACACGAAACCCCCGCGATAGCCCACCACGTCCATCATATATTGCGTGGCGGTTTTCATCGTTTCGAGGGCCTGCTGTTCGAGGGTCTTGGGTTTGGCCGACAGGGTCAGCGGAAGGAGGATGCAGAGAAGCAGAAAAAGACGGTTAAAAGCGGTTTTCATCGGATTCTGGTTATTAATATTCAAAGATAGGAAAATTGTCCCTATCTTTGACAAAAATACAGTTCCAAATGAAGAAAATCATCATCCTCCTCTCCCTCGGCGCACTCTGCCTCGCGCTCTGCGCCTGCGGCAATCAGCCCAAGGAACTCCCCGATTCCGATCAAACGCAAAACGAACAAACCATGACACAGCAAAGCGGCAATTTCATCTTCGCCTCCGAGACCGCGTGGCAGGATGCAGGCGGCGGCGCCGAACGCCAGATCCTCGGCTACAACGACAACATCATGATGGTCAAGGTGTCCTTCAAGAAGGGCCAGGTCGGTGCCATGCACAGCCATCCGCACTCCCAGGTGACCTACGTGGCCTCCGGCGCCTTCGAGTTCACCGTCGGCGGCGTGACCAAGATCGTCCGGGCGGGCGACGCCCTCTACAAACAGCCCGGCATCGAGCACGGCTGCGTCTGCCTCGAAGACGGCATCCTCATCGACTGCTTCAACCCCATGCGCGACACCTTCCTCCAGCAGCAATAAGCAGTTGACATAACATCTTTTACCGTCGTTAAGGGTCCACACGCTGGACCCTTAACCGTATTTTGACCGATTGTCGTCTTTGTCCCGGGAGCTCCCGGGCCTGCGCGCTGACGTCGGGTCGGCGGCGGGGCTGTTTGAGCGAAGCGAAGTCGGCATCAGCCGACCGCCGCGGTCCCGGGACTTTTGCCGAAGCAAAAGTCGGAAAGGGACTTGAGCGGCGCAGGGGGTTATAGGGGGCAGAGCCCCCTTCAAGAATGATCGGGATAGCGGACGGTGAAGCAGGCGCCGCCCAGGGTGAACGAACGGCTGTAGGAAATGGAGGCGCCACAGCGCTCCAGGATGCTCCGGCTGATGGCCAAACCGAGGCCGGAGCCGCCGTTCTTGGTGGTGAAATTGGGCGTGAAGAGTTTCTCGATGTTCTCCTCGGACACGCCGGGGCCGTTGTCCTCCACCACAACATCCCAGAACCCGTCCTCCAACGACTTGCGCAATGACACGACGATACGCCCGCCGGGCGCATCCCCGATCGCCTGCACCGCATTGCCCAGCAGATTGACGAACACCCGGGTCAGCTGCGGCTTCGGCCCCCGCACCACCACGTCCGCCAGCCCGAGATAATCGAAGGTGATATTCTCCCGGTTGTCGAACATCGAGATCTCTTCCTGCAGGAGCTTGTCGAGTGCGATTTCGGCCGGCTCTTCGGTATAGAGTTTCGCGAAGGTAGAGAACTCATTGGCCGTATCGGTCAGGATGTCGATGTGGTCCAGGATCACCTGGCTGGCCTCCTCGAAACGATCCTGCCACGCCGGATCCCCCTTCTTCTTGAGCCGGATCACGCGCTGGAGCTGGAGTTTCATCGGCGTCAGCGGATTCTTGATCTCGTGGGCCACCTGGCGCGCCATCCCGCTCCAGGCCTTGTCCCGCTCGGCCTGCGCGAGCTTGCGCGAACTCTCGGACAGCTCGGTCACCATCCGGTTGTAGGCCTGAACGATCGAAGAAATCTCGTCCTCCCGGTCGTAGTGGATATACTCCAGCGAACCCAGGTCCGCGCTCGCCATCTTGTCACTCATCTCGCTCAGCGGCAGGAACATACGGTCCACGATGCGCGACACCATGAACAGCGCCATCAGCAGGAAGAGCAAGAACAGGGAGATAATGGTCATCGAATGCGTCACCGCATCCTCCTCGAAATCGTAGGTATCCTCATTGTAGGGCGAGCAGAGGATCGCCAGCAGCGTACCGTCCCCGGAGAAGAGCGGCGCATACATGCTGTAGAACTTCTGCATCCCGAAACGCTCCTGCTGGATATAGTGGCGACGGTTGCGGTAGAGGATGTTGTAGTAAGCGGTGCCGTTGATGCGGTCGGCCACCATCTGCTGGTCGAAGATCATCGGCGTCGTGGTCAGCATCAGATGCCCGGATGGACTGTAGAGCGTGATATCGGACCCCGTCTCGTTGCCCACCCGGTCGATCAGGCTCCGCACCGACAGCCAGTCGATCCCCGCCCCGGACTCCATCTCCTGAAGACCGGCATCCATCATCGTGACGATGGAACTGATCTTGTCGGACATCACGGACTGGCGGTTGCTGTCGTTGCGCGAATACACGAAGAATACGCTCACGAGCGCCATCGCCAGCAGGGTCAGCAGCAGCGAAGCGAGCAGCACCCAGGAGATCCGCGAACGGAAATAGGACTCCTGGAACAAGGACGTCCGCGGCCGCCGGAGCACCACGATCGACAGCAGCAGGAAGGTCAGCAGCCCCACCAGGATGCCCGATACGATATAAGGCATCACGCCCACGCTGGCGCGGGAAATGACGATGGCCTCCCCGTCGCCCACGGTATTGAGGAAATGCACGTAGCCGTCCTGCGTGAAATGGCTGCTCGGAGCCCCGTAGAGCTGCACGAACAACTCGTCGTCCGCCCGGGTCGGATAAGGATAATGGCCGCGGTAGGCCTTGAGCTCCCGGCCGTCGTAACGGGCATAGGAATAACCCGAGGGAAGGGCGACCTGCCCCGGCGAAGTGATGCCGAAGATGCCGGCATAGCCCCGTCCGCCCCGCGTCTCGCGGGAATCCAGCCGCACCAGCAGCCGTGACACGCTTCCGTCGTCCGAGAGATAGAGGAACACGCCCACATAATAGGGCCGGCCGTTCTCGGTCCGGGCATAGAGGAAACGCGAATTATCCGCGATGGGCACGCCGTCCTGGATGATCTCATTGAACTCGATGGCGGCCTGGCGCGTGTTGTTGTAAGCATTGTAGATCCGGGTCGTCAGCATATACTCCCGCTCGATACCCGCGAAATAGTAGTCCAGCAACCGGCTCTGGACGGACTGCTCGGCCCCCTGGAAACGCGTCAGCGTCGAGAGGATCATATCCTCGGCGATCTGCGGTTCGATCATCCGCAGGCGCAGCTCCAGGGTGATGTCGCGGTCGAAGGCCAGGCGGTTGGCCAGCAAGCCCATCCCGCTCTGCTCCTTGCGGAAGCCCTGGATGCCGGAAGCCGCCACCAGGAAGAAACCCACGAGGATCGAGAACAACACACGACTGGTCAGCGAGAAGGAATCGAATTCCCGTCCGCGCCACTTGGGGAGCACCGGACAGAGCAGCTGCAGCAGCAGCGGGATGCTGATCATCAGGCCCACGAAGGAAACGATCACCATGATGCTGAACGGACTCAGCTGCGAGAGTTTATAGAGCTCCAGGGAGATCCCGGAATTGAAGATGATGCTGCGCAGGGCCACCTGCGAATACACCAGGATCCCCGCCACGGCCAGCAGGATCCCACCCGCGAGCAGCCATTTGCGGTGGGGGGTACAGGCCCATTCCGCGACCTGCCGGCGGATCATATACACGCAGACCGAGAAGAGCAGGATCGCGAGGCTGATGAGGATTACCGCGCCCAGCGAATACAACAGTTCGCCGCCCGCATATAGCCGCGGTGAGAAAATCAACAGGCCTCCGCGTGAGAATTTACCCCAGAAATACAGACCGGCGATCAGGGCGAGAATGCCCGAAACGACCAGGCCGAAACGTTTCCCGCTGCGATCGACGGACAGGAGCAACAACATTGCGGCGAGGCAAAGGGCCAGCGAAGCCCAGGGCAGCGGCGAAGCCTCCCGGCCGCCGGGAGCCATCGATTCATACACGACCTTGAACTGCGGTCTGCCCTCCACCGTCACCGGCGAACCGCCGCTGGAGGTCAGCGGGCGGATGGTGTACTTGGTCGACAGGCGGAGACGGCGGTTGACCCAGCCGTTGGGGACCGGACCCTGCCCGGGCCCCGGTCCGCGGATTACATCCATCACCTCCAGACCGGCGATCACCCGCATATCCGCGTCCCCCTTGCTCTTGGCCAGGTACCAGCGCGAACCCAGGTTGTAGAACCCGAGCGAATCGCTGATCTGCAACAGCGGGGACACCGCTCCGAGGCGCGGATCGGCCAGGAAAGGCACATAGACCCGCAAGTTGATGTTGTCGTTGGTGATCGGAAACTCGTGGCACCAGGACTGGAGCGTGTCGCTGCAGTAGCGGTACAGCACGAAATCCTCCGGCACGTCTCCCAGCGTCATCCACTGCTGCGGCGCCTGTACGAGCGCCAGGTCCATCAAGGCGTCCAGCTGTGCCATCCGGCGGGCGAGGGTGCGCTCCAACCGGCGGGCCGCCACGGAAGCGTCTCCCCGCTCCTGGGTTGACTGCATCGAGGCGATGAACAGCGCAACCCCCAGTACAAGCAGCACGGTGGCGATCCATTCCTTTATGTTGCGGGACAGTTTCATTCGTGATGATAGGGTTCCGAACGCAAGATCGTGAAAGCCCGGTAGAGTTGCTCTGCAAAAATCGTTCTCACCAACTGGTGGGAGAAAGTCATTTTCGACAGGGAAATCCGGCCGTCGGTGCGCGCATATACGGCTTCGCTGAAACCATAAGCCCCGCCGATCACGAACACCAGGTCCCGGCCCGCGCCGAGGCGCCGGCCCAGCCAGTCCGCGAATTCCAGGGAGCGGAATTCCTTCCCGTGTTCATCCAGCAGGACCACTTCGTCCGAAGGGCGTATCTGCTTGAGTATCAGTTCGCCTTCACGCTGCTTGATCTGCTCGCGGCTCAGGGCCGAGAC
>JAEEVG010000076.1 GCA_016290835.1 Bacteroidales bacterium
TCGGGGAGAGCGCGGTCTTGGCGTCCGGCGTCAGCGCATAGGCCAGGAAATCCACCTTCACGCCGCCGAAAGGCCAATAGATATGCTGCTTGGTATAGGGGCTGCCGCTGGCCGGGAACCACTTGGCACCGTCCGTGAAATAGGCGAACAGCTGGCCGCCGTAGCTCGTGGCTGCAGGATCGAAATACTTGGGAGAACCATCGGCGGATGCCGCCGCATAGATGACATAGTCGTTGTCCGTGCCCAGGGAGGCGCCGGACAACTCCGGATCCGCCTTGGAAGGAAGATTCGTCACGGCCTTGAAACTCATCTCGACAGGAGCCTCGTCCCGGATGATCTCGGTCTTGGCGCAAGACACGGCGCCCAGCATCACGGCTGCACCGGCAAAAAGAAGAAGGTAAACACTTTTCATGGGGAACACTGTTATAATTATTAATTAAGAATTCTCATTCAATGATAACCGGTATGGCTTCTCCGTCCCATTCGTTCACGATCGGGTCGAATCCGCCGCCCTGATAGTCGTCGCCCGGGATCTCCACGGGCTCCTCGACGACAATGCGGTGTGCGGAGTTGTCAGGATTGAGCCACTGGTCCGTCACATCATAGACATAACGGCAGCGGGAGCCGTTCTCCGTGGTCACAAGCACGTTCACGATCACGCCGGTTTCCAACAGCGGACATTTGCCGAAGGTGTTGAACACAGCGAAAAGCCGCCCCTCCGTCACATCGACCTCCGTCTCGAAGCCGAGCGCACAGGCGCCGTTGGACGAGCGGCCGTCCCAAAGATAACGGTCGGCGGCCTGTCCGGTGAGGTACACCTCGGCTTTGCGGATGCGCTCCGCGCCCTCCACCTCCGCCACCTCCAGGATCCAGCTCTCGGACAGACGGGACAGTTCCGCCGACAGGACGATGGTCTCGTCATCGGCCGGGTGCACCGGTACCATCGCGCCGGCGATCCGGCCGACGAACAGATGGTCCGGCTCGAAGACGACCGGCTGCTCGTCCGTCCCGCCTTCCACGTCAACCTTGCCGGACACACCCTGCATCTTCACCCTCGAGCCCGTCGGGCTCGTGAAAGCATGACCGCCCGCACGTGTCTCCGTGCCGGAGACCTGGGTCGCTTCCGTACCAAGGCTGTACACGACCACGTCGTACACCCCGGCGGGGACATCGACGAAGCCGCCTTGCGCCGGCAGGAAATCTTCTTTCACCAGTTCGTGGCTCACTGCGTCGTAGAAGCAGGCGCGCACGAGTTCCGGCGTCTTGCCTACCACCTTGTCCCGCAGTTCCGGCCGGGCGTCGAAGTCCAGCAGCGCCTCCATCGCGGGATCCAGTGACGGATCGACCGACACACGGAGGTATACGCCCGCTTCGGCCTCATGCAGCGGGATGCGCTGGCAGCCGGCGGACAGGACAAGCAGGAGCACGCCCAGGACAGAAAGCAATCTCCGTTTCATCGTTCACCTCCTTTCCTGCGCGTGTATATGGGGAATACCAGGGAGAGCTGTACACGTGTCGGGCCAACCCAGGTGGTATTCTGCGTCACGCCCTTGCGGTGGTAGATGATCCCGCCCGGTTCAAAACAGTCATAGGGACGCGCTGTCGACCAGATATAGCCCAGGCCGAGCTCCGCTTCAAGATGCATCCGGCCCCGGAAAATCGGGGCGGCATAGAGATAGTCCAGACCGACGTCATAGAATTCGCCCTGGAGCCCGGACCAATCCCGTTCAAAGTCAAAGTGTCCCGCTGCACCGTAAACGCCGATGGAATGACCCAGCAGACGCTGTCCATCCTGCATATTCCTGCGGGGAAACCAATAGCGGAGCTCCAGATCCGCGGCCATCAGCTCGATGCAGGAGCCGGTTTTATCCACCCCGTCGGCGTGGCCGGAACGCCAGAGCCAAGGATAATAGACGTCGGCGCCGACGCTCCAGCGACGGCCCAGCGGCAACTCGAGGCCGAGGTTCAGGAACGGGACGGCCAGGACATTGGTCCGCAGGGCGAACAACATCCGGCGGTCCGTGAAATCAGGGCCGGCGGGCTCCGGCGCAGGCTGCACAAGCGGCGTGGCATCGACATAGACAGTGTCACGGACGGTCTGCGTAATATAAACGGTATCCGCCGGCACCGGCAACGGGCGGGAGAAGGTGCAGCAGACCGACACAGATGCGGTGCGCAGATCCGGGAAAACGTTGGCATCCAGCCAGTTCCAGGCTGCGCCGCCCGCCAGGCCGCGCAGCGTGTTCTCGCGGGAATCCGCGACCGGCTCGCTTTCAATAATCTTGAGCGCCGCGTCCCGCCAGGGGACGTCGAGCGTCCGGATGATGCGCGCAAGATCCGCCCAGCCTTCGCCCGCTTCGCGAGATGAGATCCCGAAGCGGGGGCCGAAGTTGTCGGTGAGCCAGGCTTCCAACGCCTGCGCGCGGAGACCGGCAAGCGCATCATTGTCGGAGGAAACTCCTTCGGGCGAAGAGGAACCGCGCAGGAAGACGGTACCGGGTACACATCCTTCGCGCAGACGCGATTCGACGGCCTTGCGGAATTCTCGCATATGGACGCCGTTGTCGCGGAAATCCGCATCGATGACGGAGGCCCCGCGCTGGAAACTGACGGTCAAGCGCAAGGTATCCGTCCGGTCATCCTGAGCCTTGGCCCGTCCCCCCGCCAGAAAGGACAAGAGGAGGACGGTCAGAAGACATTTCAGGACGGCACACGGTCTCATAGGACAATGTTTATAAGGAACTTAGTTCTGCTCGGGCAGTTCGCCGGCCGGCGCGGCGGCCTGCGTGAGGGAAGCGACGGTCCGGTCGAATTCCTCTTCGGTGATCATCCGGATGGTGCCGTTGATGCGGACGCCCAGTTCGACCTGGATCTTGCTGACATAGAGATGTCCGGAAACCTCGGCGGGGCTCTTGAGGGAGAGGAGATCGCGGACGTGGATGTCGCCATCCATTTTGCCGCGGAAATCGGCGTTGGTGCAGAGCAGCCGGCCCGTCAGGTTGGCGGTCTCGCCGGTCACCACCTTGCCCTCGGAGTAGAGCGTGCCATCCACGCTGCCATCCACGCGGATGTCCGCAGCGGAGGTGATGTCACCCTTGACGCGGGCGCCCTGGGCGATGCGGCTGACTTCGTTGACGGTCTGTTCCGGAGTCTTGGGGGTAGGATTGTTCTTGGTGTTGTTCATACGTGACAGGTATTAGACGGCACCACGGCCGTGGCAGTTCTTATATTTCTTGCCGCTGCCGCAAGGGCAGGGATCATTGCGGCCCACTTGCTTGTCCACCTTGACCGGCGTGTTGGCCTTCTGCTCGCCGTTGGTGACCAGGTCGCTGTGGCGGGCCTGCATCCGGCTCATGTCGGCCTTCGGGCGCACGGCGCGCTGGGGCTGCTGCGGGCGGTCCTGCAGCGGCACGAAAGCCTTGAACAGGAAGGACAGGACATCCTTGTTGAGGGTCTCCAGCATATCGGCGAAGAGGTTGTAGCTCTCGAGCTTATAGACCACGACCGGGTCCTTCTGCTCGTAGGTCGCGTTCTGGACGCTCTGCTTGAGGTCGTCCATCTCGCGGAGATGCTCCTTCCAGTGCTCGTCGATCTGGTAGAGGATGATGTTCTTGCTGAGGGTCTTGGCAATCTCGCGGCCTTCGGAGTTGTAAGCCTTCTCGAGGTTGACCGAGAGGGTCATCTGCTTGCGACCGTCGGAGATGGGGATGGCGATGTTCTGGTACATCGTACCCTGCTTCTCATAGACGTCTTTGATGATCGGATAGAGGCGCTCCACGAGCGTATCCATCCTGCGGCGGTACACCTCCTGCATATGCTCCACGAGCCGGTCCTCGATCTCGGCGGGCTTGGCCTTCTCGAGGGTCTCGGCGTCCAGGCCGGAGTCGATGGAGAGCTGGGCCATCAGCGAGACATCGAACTCCTCGAACGGGAGGCCCTTGCTGCGGTCCACGAACAGCGCCGCCGTGTCCTTCATCATATTCTGGAGGTCGATCTCCACCTTCTCGCCGCTGATGGCGTTGCGCCGGCGGGAGTAGATGGCTTCGCGCTGATAGTTCATCACGTCGTCGTATTCGAGCAGGCGCTTGCGGACGCCGAAGTTGTTCTCCTCGACTTTCTTCTGGGCATTCTCGATGGCATTGGAGAGCATATTGCTCTCGAGAGCCTCGTTGTCCTCCATGCCGAGTTTATCCACCATACCGGCGATACGCTCGGAGCCGAACAGGCGCATCAGTTTGTCCTCCAGGGACACGTAGAAGGTCGAAGAACCCGGGTCGCCCTGACGTCCGGCGCGGCCGCGCAGCTGACGGTCTACCCGGCGGGAATCGTGACGCTCCGTACCGATGATGGCAAGTCCGCCGGCCTTCCTGACATCCTCGGAGAGCTTGATATCCGTACCGCGGCCGGCCATGTTGGTGGCGATGGTCACGGCCGAGGTCTGGCCCGCCTGGGCCACGATCTCGGCCTCGCGGGCGTGCTCCTTGGCGTTGAGCACGTTGTGGCGGATGCCCCGCATCCGGAGCATGCGGCTGAGCAGTTCGGAAGTCTCCACGTCCGTGGTACCCACAAGCACCGGGCGTCCGGCCTTGGACAACTCCACGATGCGGTCGATCACGGCGGCGTACTTGGCCTTCTTGGTCTTGTAGATCAAGTCGTTCTGGTCGTCGCGGATGACCGGACGGTTGGTCGGGATGACCATCACGTCCAGCTTGTAGATACTCCAGAACTCGCCCGCCTCGGTTTCGGCCGTACCGGTCATGCCGGCGAGTTTGTGATACATGCGGAAGTAGTTCTGCAGGGTGATCGTCGCGAAGGTCTGGGTCGCACCCTCGACCTTGACGTTCTCCTTGGCTTCGACGGCCTGGTGCAGACCGTCGCTCCAGCGGCGGCCCTCCATGATACGGCCCGTGGACTCGTCCACGATCTTGATCTTGCCCTCCATGATGACGTAGTCGACGTCCTTCTCGAACATCGTGTACGCCTTGAGGAGCTGGATCACGGTGTGGACGCGCTCGCTCTTGGTGGAGAAGTCCGCCATCAGCTCGTCCTTCTTCTGCTGCTTCTCGAGCAGGGTCAGGTCGGTGTGCTCGATCTCGGCGATGCGGCTGCCCACGTCGGGCAGGACGAAGAAGTCCTCGTTGCCCACGGCGGTGGCCAGCACCTCGTGGCCCTTGTCGGTCATATCCACGGAGCGGAGCTGCTCGTTGATCACGAAGTAGAGGGGATCGGTCACCACCGGCATCTCCTTCTCGTTGTCCTGCATGTGGTAATTCTCCGCCTTCTGGAGGAGGACTTTCATACCGGGCTCGGAGAGGAATTTGATGAGCGGCTGGTATTTCGGGAGACCCTTGTGGGCCCGCAGGAGAAGCTTGCCGCCCTCGGCCTCGTCGCCCGCTGCGATCTTCTTCTTGGCCTCATTGAGCACCTGGTTCACCAGGGTGCGCTGGGCCTGGTAGAGCCGCTCCACATAGGGCCGGAACTCCATGAACTGCGCCTCGTCGGCTTCGTTGCGGGTGATCGGACCGGAAATGATGAGCGGGGTACGGGCATCGTCGATGAGCACGGAGTCCACCTCGTCCACGATGGCGTAGTGGTGCTTGCGCTGCACCAGGTCCTCCTGGCTGACGGCCATGTTGTCGCGGAGGTAGTCGAAACCGAACTCGTTGTTGGTACCGAAGGTGATGTCGCACTCATAGGCCTTGCGGCGGGGGTCGGAATTGGGCTGGTGCTTGTCGATGCAGTCCACGGACAGGCCGTGGAACATATACAGCGGTCCCATCCACTCGGAGTCTCGCTTGGACAGGTAGTCGTTGACGGTCACCATGTGCACGCCCTTGCCGGCCAAGGCGTTGAGGAACACCGGGAGCGTGGCCACGAGGGTCTTGCCCTCGCCGGTGGCCATCTCGGCAATCTTGCCCTGGTGCAGGGCGATGCCGCCGATCAGCTGGACGTCATAGTGGACCATGTCCCAGGTGATTTCGTTGCCGCCGGCCATCCAGTGGTTGCGGTAGACGGCCGTATCCCCCTCGATATCCACGAAATCGTGGTTCACCGAAAGGTCCCGGTCGAAGGGCGTCGCCCGGACCGTGATGGTCTCGTTCTCCTTGAAACGGCGGGCGGTGGACTTGATGATGGCAAAGGCCTCGGGAAGGATCGCATCGAGGGTCTTCTCGATGGCGTCGTCCTCGTCCTTGACCAGTTTGTCTGACTCGCTGGCGAGTTTCTCCTTCTCGGAGACGGGGATATCTTTGTCCAGCTCGAGCTTGATCTCGGCGATCCGGTCTTCGAACGGCTTTTCGACCTCCTGCAGACGGGCGCGGAGAGCGGCGGAACGCTCCCGGAGCGCATCGTCGGAGAGGGCGTCGATCTCTGGGTAGATGGCGAGGATCTTGTCCAGGGTGGGCTTCACGGCCTTGTAGTCGCGATCGGCCTTGGAGCCGAAGATCTTGCCGATGACAGATGCGAATGACATATTTTCAGTTTTTTGTTTTCGATGACACAATGTACGCGCGCAAACGCGTATAATCGTACAAAGTTAAGGCAAAAGCGCCAACTTTGCAAATCATTCACCTGTCCGGCAAAAAGAGTGCCCGGCGGGCCCTACCAGCGCCCGTAATGGACCCGGGCGGGATCCCACTTGTCCTTGGGCTGCTCGTCACCCGCGGGATAGCCGACCGGGACGATGGAATAAGGGATGACCGTATCGGGCAGGCCCAATGCCTGCTTGGGCGGTAGGTAGCGGTCTTTGTACGGATAGCTGGCCGTCCAGACGGCCCCCAGCCCCAGGCTCTCGGCGGCCAGCAGGAGATTCTCCGTGACGGCGCCCATATCGTCGCGCCAGGTGCCGTTCGGCCGCACAACGGGTTCTCCCCCGCCCCGCGGCGTGCGGGTCACCGTGGTGTCGGCACAGAGTACGAACACGGCCGCGGCCTGCTTGAACTTGTCCAGGTTGAAATTGCCCGGGAAGATGGCATCGTACTCCGAGGCATCGGTCAGCACCACGAAGCTCCAGGGCTGGATATTGCTCCCGGACGGGGCGGCCATCGCCGCCCGCAGCAACGTGTTGATCTGCTCCTCGGTGAGTTTCTGGTCCGTATAGCTGCGGACGCTCTTGCGGCTGAGGATGTTCTCCATCACGATATCCGCCTTCGGGGCGGGTGCGGGACCGGCGCAGCCGAACAGCGCGGCCACCGCCAACAATGTCAATATTTTCTTCATCATCTTATTGATTTCTATATCCTTGCAAATATAACAAAACTTCCAAAAAAACGGCAGGGCCGCGGGGCGGCTCTGCCGTTAACAATCGAGCGACTGCGGGGCCTACGCTTTCTGGCGGCTGCGCCAGAGCGTGGACATATCCTCGAGGGTCTTGCCCTTGGTCTCGGGCACCAGACGCCACACGAAGAAGGCGGCCAGCAGGCACATCGCGCAGTAGAGGCCGTAGGTGAAAGCCGGACTCCAGGTATAGAGCGGCACGAAGGTGGAGCTCACGATGAAGTTCGAAATCCACTGGAAAGCCACGGCGATGGCCACGGCGGCGCCACGGATCGTGTTCGGGAAAATCTCGGAGATGAGCACCCAGCAGATCGGGCCCCAGCTGAACATGAAGGACGCGGAGTAGATCATGATGCTGAGCACGCCGACGATGCCGGGCACGCCCGGAACGGCATCCGCCAGGGCCACGCCCAGAGCGCCCAGGGCCATGCCCAGGGAGCCGGCGATCAGCAGCGGACGGCGGCCGAGTTTCTCGACGGTGAAGATGGCGACCAAGGTGAAGCTGATGTTCACGATACCCATCAGGACCGTCTGCGTCATCGGATTGCCCATACCCATCGACTCGAAGATGCGCGGCGCGAAATACAGCACGGCGTTGATGCCGACGAACTGCTGGAACACGCTGAGCATACAGCCGATGAAGATGACGATGAAGCCGTAGGCAAGCAGTTTCTCCTTCTTCTCCACGACCGTGGTCTTGATCTCGGAGAGGATCTGCTCGCCCAGCGCCTTTCCATTGATGCGCGTAAGCACCTTCAGAGCCTTCTGCTCTTGGCCGGACATCACCAGATAACGCGGCGTCTCGGGCACGAGCAGGATCAGCAGGGTGAACAGGCCCGCCGGCACGCACTCGGAGCCGAACATCAGCCGCCAGCCCACCTGGTTCGTCCACTCGACGACGGCCGGATCGTTCTTGTGCGACTGGATGATGAGGAAGTTCACGAAATACACGACCAGCTGGCCGAAGATGATCGCGAACTGGTTCCAGGACACCAGCTTGCCGCGCTTGTTGGCCGGAGCCACCTCGGCGATGTACATCGGGCAGATGGCCGAAGCCATGCCCACGCCGATGCCGCCGAGCACGCGGTAGAGGTTGAACGCGACCCAGAGACCTTTGGTCGCGACGCCCTTCTCGAAGAAGAAGACCTCCGGATAGTAAGAACCCGCGGCGCTCAGGAAGAAGCAGATACCCGCGACGAAGAGGCTCTTCTTGCGGCCGAGGCGGCCGGCCATCAGGCCCGAGATCGCGCTGCCGATGATGCAGCCGAGCAGGGCGCTGGAAGAGGTGACCCCGTGCAGGAAATCCGTATAACTGAAGTCTTTGGCGCTCTCGAAGAACGCCTGGAGACCCCGTTCTGCGCCGGAAATCACGGCCGTATCATATCCGAACAGCAGGCCGCCGAGCACGGCGACGAGCACGATCGAAAACAGATACGCGCCGGATCCTTTCTCTTGATTTGCAGCCATTACTTCGCGTAAAGGTTCAGGATGGTTTCGTAGAGCTCCTGCTTGCCGGAGGCAGCCACGACCTCACCTTTCTGCTTGGCATAGTCGTACAGCTCCTCGAGGGTAGCCTTGCCTTCCTCGAACTTCTTGCCCAGACCACTGTCGAAGGAAGCGTAGCGCTCCTCGACCATCTT
>JAEEVG010000024.1 GCA_016290835.1 Bacteroidales bacterium
TGCCGGAAGGACCCCAGTCCTTGGTCGTGTCCAGATCGCGCTCGTTCACGGCGATGCGGCGGTGCCCCAGGATGGCGATCACCAGTTCGTCCGCGCTGATCACGGCCTCGTGGGTCACCCAGTCATATTCGGTCTCGCGGTAGATCGGACGCAGGTTCGTGCCGTCGGCATTGACCATCCAGGTGCGCTGCGGGGCCTTGCCGCCGGTCTCCCAGCAGAAGATCACCTCGCCGGGGTGCCAGGGGTTGCCCTGGATATGGCCCACTTTGAAATGCACGGCCACCACGGGCTCGGCCTTGCCGGTGCGCAGGTCGATCTTGCCGATGCCGCCCGGGCCGGCGCCCATGTTGCGCGGGCCGAAGTTGGGCGCAATCGGCTCCGCGATGGGCATATTGCGGGCATAGTCAGGGGCCAGGCGGAAATATGCCAGTTCTTCGCTGCCGTCCAGGGCCAGGTCTCCTTCGACGCACAGTTCGGCGGGAATGATCCCGCAGATGCGCTCATAGGCGGCCTTGCCCTGCAGCTTGCCCGCCTCGGAATCCTTGAAGAGTTTCTCGAGGTTGATCTCCACGATCTCCCAGCCCGTCCGGCGCCCGTCGGGGCCGCGCTGCTGACGCTGGATGTAGAGATTCATCGAGTTGCGGGCCACGCAGAGCATGCCGGTGTAGCCGCCTTCCGTCACCTGTACCATCTCGCCGGTCTCCTCGTTGACGGCCATCGCCTCGCCGCGGACGCGGTTGGAGCGGAAGATCACCCACTTGCCGTCGGAAGTCCACTGATTGTGGGTCTGGTAGATCTTGGAGTCCCCCTTGCCACTCTGGCTGGTCAGGAAGACCAGTTCGACGCCGGTTTTGGGATCTTTGATCACCTTCTTCTCGGAAGGGAAACGCCGCCCGATCTGGGCGGAAACAGGAATTGCGGCCAGCGTCGCCAGGACAGCGCACAAAGCCAATTTGACTGTAACTTTCATTTTCTAACGGTATTGATCCGGACAAATATACAAAAAAGAACGGACAGGACACGCAGGCCCCGCCCGTTCTTCGAATGGGTAGACTAGTAGTTGTAACCGTAGTTCTGGTACTTCGCCTTCGCCTCGTTGCTCAGCGGCTGGCCCTCTTCGTCCGTCAGGAGATTGAGGTAGGTCGAAGGGAACGGCCGGAGCGTATTGAAGCTCTGGAAGTTGCCCTTCGGCCGGCCGGTCTGTCCGCTGTTGCCGATGACATTGTCGGCGACATCCCAGGAACCCACCTTGTAGTCCGTATTGCCGGCATTGGCACCGGCCTGCTTGTGCCACTGAATACGTGCTGCCTGCACGCCGGCGTGATGCACCTCGTTGTAGTAGGTGTACTCGTGGGTGAATTCGCGGGCGTATTCGTTGCAGATGAACTCGATGAAGCGGGCGAGTTCGGTCGTGGCCTGCGGGTGGTAGTTCTCCTTCTTGGAGTGCTCCGACACACCGTCCCAGTAGGAGGCGTCCACCTTGATCTTCTCGTAGGAGTCTTTGGCGGCATACGGGTAGACCTGCTCCTCAGCGCTCAACTGCTCGTGGCCCGGGTAGAGGCGTGCGATGACGTCAAGACGCTGCTCGCCATCCTTGAAAGCGGCGCGGCGGCGCAGAGCATTGATGTAGGTGATCGCTGTGTCGTAGTCTCCCTTGCGACCATACGCCTCGGCACAGACCAAATACATCTCGGCCGTACGCATCACGTTGACATCCCGGTAGGAGTACTCGGAGTCGGTACCTCCACGTTCGGAGTCCTGATACTTGCGGATGGTCGGGATACCCTCTGCCGTGTCGTTTTCGAGTTGCATGAAGTTCTTGGTGTTGTATTCCATGGCTCCATTGCCGTCCGGCATGATCGGTGCGCGGTAGTAGTATTTGTCACCGTCCTTGATCCAGCGGGCATAGATGACATAGGGCTGGGCAAGCGCTTCGTTGATATCGATGGCCGTATCCTTGGTATTCTCGATGAATGCCTGGGAGATGTCGCCGGCTCCCATCTTGTGCTCACCTGCGACAGCCGCACGGCCGCCCCAGGCAGGCCACTTGTAGTTGTCCTTGATCTTTGCATTGAAATACGCAGCCTGGGCTTCGGACCAGCGATACGTGCCGTTCTTCGGGTCGTCGTAGGCGAAGTAAGGCTTGTTCTCCTCCGGGATGGACTTGCTGGTCGGAGCGGCCGCCGTTGTGTACTGGATGTCAAAAGACTTCTGGAAACGGGAATCGTTGATCTTGTCAAATAAGTCGAAGCAGTCATCCGTCGGGACGAACGTAGCCTTGAAGTTGGTGTAGCGGCCGGCGCCATACTGCCAAACAATGGAAGGGATGCCCTTCAGTTCGGAAGTGTATTCCGCAGCTCCGAAGCGGATCAGGCGCTGGCTATAACGGTAGTTATCAGTGCCCTTGCCGAATACGGCGTTGTGGACGTGCTCAGGGGTGGTTTCGTTGGCATAGTCACCCAGCGCACCGCTCGGGAAGATATCAGCAAAGTCGGCATCCAGCGGATGGTCCTGGATCACAATCTTGGCAAAGAAGATAGCAGAGTCGAGGTCTGCTGTCCCGGATCCCTTGTATAGCGCACCAAGGTAGGACTTCGGGTTAGAGGTATCGAGGGTGCCATCCGCGTTGCGTCCATACTCGGTGGTGCCGTAGTCCTTACCTTGGTAGCGGTTGAGATACATCCGGGCAAGCAGGAAGGCAGCCGTATATTTGGTCGCACGGCCGAATTCAGCGGCTGAATAACTGGCTGGCAGATGCTCATAAGCAAAGCGTAACTCGCCGATCAGGGTCTTGTACATATCCGCTGACGGGGTCCGCTCGAAGACATAGGACTTCGGCAAGGTCTGGTAGGGCTCAGTGCAGAAGTGGACGTCGCCAAATGCGGTGTTCAATTCGTAATAAATCCACGCGCGGCAGACCAGCGACTCGGACAGACGTTGGTTGGCGTAGGCCTGATCCTCGGCAAAGCGGCCCAGGGCGGCTCCGCTGCGGATGGCCTTGATGGCCCGGTTGCAGGTGGCGATTTCCGGATAGGCACCGATGGTGGAACCGCCGGAATATTCGCCCAGATAGCCGTTGGCCGCACCGGCTGCGGTAAGCCAGTTGGTATTGTTGCCATCCCAGGTGTTGCCGGAATAAGCATCATTCTCGAAATAGGTGGTCATCATATCGTGACCGCCCTCGTGGGTGAAATGCCCGGCAAAGAATTGCCGGTCGAAACGGAAGGCGTTGTAGTTTGCGACAATCATCTGTTCCAGACCCTGCTCCGTTTCGAGGTAGTCCTGGGTGATTGTGGAGACGAGTTCTTCCTTCAGGAAAGTATCGGTGCAGCCGGCAAGCAGCATGGCGAACGCGGCGGCAATCAGGATCATTCTATGTTTCATGGTCATTTCCTTTTAGTGATTAAAAACCAAGTCTCAGACCAAAGACCAGACTGCGGGTCAGCGTAGTATTGTCAGTCTGGAGGTAGCCCAGGCCGTCGGAGTTCATATCGTCGGGGTTGATACCGACCCGGACCAGTTCACCGCCGAAAACGAAAGGATTGAGCACCTGCAGGGAGACGGCGGCGTTGGAAGCGCCGATCTTGCTGACCAGGTTCTTGGGCAGATTGTACGTCAGGGAGATGTTGCGGATGGCCACCATATCGCCCATGGCGAGGTTCGGCGTACCGTACACGGTCACCGGCTTCTTGCTGGTATCGATCGGACGGGCATAACGGGCGCCTGTGTTGGTCGGGCTCCAAGTGCTGTTCTCGACGCGCCGGCCGATGGTCTGCAGCACACCCATATGGCTCCCGCCATAGGCGTTTCCGAAGCGGAAATACGCGAAGAAGGTCAAAGTCAGATCCTTCCAGCTAAAGGTGTTGTTGATGCCACCGGTCCACTTCGGAGACAGGGTGTAAATCTTTTTGTCGTCATCGTTAAAGACACCGAAACCATTGTTTTTATAGTACACAGTTTCGCCGGTGAGTTCGCCTGCGGCGTTCTTGATCTTGACCGATTTAGCGTCCGGATCAGAAGCGGTTGTCTCGATGAACTCCTGATCCACGGTCTTGTAGGAGCCCGGGTAGAAGTTCATACCGAGAGAACGATAAATGTCCATTAGGCGGTTGTCTTCCGGTGTATCCTGCCATAGGCGGTCATACTGCCAAGTATATGTGACGCGCAGCGGCGCACCCACAAACCAGTTGTTGCTCTTGTCTTCCGTGGCTCCGTTGGCCAGTTCGACGATCTCGTCGCGGTTGGTCGAGAAAGTCCAGTTGGTCTCCCAGCGGAAGTCGCGCGTCCGGACGTTGACGGTATTCAGTTCGATCTCGAAACCACGGTTGCGTGTCTTGCCCACGTTGGCACGGACCGTCGTGTAGCCGGTAATGACAGGCACGGACTGGTTCATCAGGAGGTCGTAGGTGTTGGTGATGTAGTATTCGAGGGAACCGTAGATGCGGTAATCCAGGAAGGCGTAATCAAGACCGATGTTGAGGGAGGCGGTCTTCTCCCAACCCAGACCATAGTTTGCCATGGAACCGGGTTTGGCACCCGGGGTGTTGACGGTCACCAGACCCTCGCCGAGCGGCATCTTGGCGCGGCTGGAAGTAATCGTACCCATCGCCTGATACGGGTTGATGGCGGAGTTGCCGGTCACACCGTAGCCGGCGCGGAGCTTGAGCTGGTTGATCCAGTTGAGGCGCTTGATGAATTCCTCCTGCTCCATCTTCCACGCAAGGGCCACGGACGGGAAGTAATCCCATTTGTTGCCGGGGGCGAGCACGGAGGCGCCGTCGTAACGGATCGTCGCCGTGAGCAGGTACTTGCTCATCAGACTATAGTTGAGGCGGGCCATGTAGGAAGCGCGCTGCCAGGCGGAATAGCTGGAACCGACACTCAATTTGCTCTTGTCGGAGTCGCCGATGCCGAACCAGCGGGCCGTCGGATACACGGTGTCATACATACGGGCGTTCAAGCCTTCGGACTGACTCTGTTCCGCGGATTGGACCAGGGTCACGCCCAGAGAGTGGATGTTGCCGAAGTCCCGGTTGTACATCAGCATATTCTCCAGGGTCCAGGCTTTGTTGAGGCTGTGGGCATAATAGCCGCTGTTGGGCAGGCTGGCCGGAGCCGCGAAGGGGTTGGTAAAGCCGCTGTCGTTGTATTGGCCGCTGCGGTTGTGGCGGTACTGGAAACCGAAATTGGTCCGCCACCGCAGGCCCTTGAGCGGAGCCCAGAAGCCGGCGAAATCCACCTCGGCAAAGGAGGCCAGGTTGACGGAGGCCGTATAGGTCATATTGGTGGACTCGGTCATATTGCGCAGCGGGCTGTGGTAGACCTGATCGTACTCGTTGTCCACGGTCAGGATGCTGCCATCCTCGTTGAAGGCGGGGGCCCAGGGCATCATTTTGTAGCGGGCCAATGAATAGGAATCCTTCCACATGCCCTCGTTGCCGGAGTTGTTGATGAAACCGTAATCTTTCTCGGAATAGGTGCCGGTCATGGTGATGCCGCCCTTGAGCCAATTGGTAGCCGTTACTTCGCCGGAGACCTTGGCCGTATAACGCTTGTACATCTGGTCTTTCATCGGGACCTTCTGGTCCAGCAGTCCCATCGAAACATAGATATTGGACTTATCCGTGCCGGCCGACAGGGAAACCATATGGTCGTTGGTGACAGCCGGATGGCGGAGCACCAGACCGGCCCAGTCGGTGTTGAGGAGGTTCTCAGGATGGTATTCAGGCACCTGGGCGGCATAGCCGCGGGCAATCTCTTCCGATGTAGCGTTGCGCATCAGGTAGTTGCCGGACGCATCCTTCGGGAAGACCTTGTCCAGCGAAGCGTTCATATAGGTGGAGAACTGGGGATTCAGCCAGTTGGCGATGTCCTGGGCCGGATCCGGTGCCGTGCCGTACTGTCCGCCATAGGCATCGGAGTTGATGGCCTGCTGGCGGTTGTAGTCCAGCAGCTGCTGGGAATCCATCCACTTGGTCAGGCTGTGCAGCTGGCTCAGGGTCACCGTGCCGCTGTAGTTGACACTGGTCTTGCCGGTCTGGCCCCGCTTCGTAGTCACGAGCAGGACGCCATTGGCGCCGCGGGAGCCATAGATGGCCGTGGCGGATGCGTCTTTGAGGACCTCGACGGATTCGATGTCGGCAGGGTTCAGGTCGTTGATCGAACCGGCACTGTAGGGAATGCCGTCCACGACGAAGAGCGGGCTGTTGCTCGCCATCAGGGAACGGTTGCCGCGGATGGTGATCGATCCGATTTCACCGGGACGGTTGTTACTGGACACGACCATACCGGTCACGCGGCCCTGCATGGCCTGCAGGGCATTCTGGACGGGGCGTTCTTCGATCATCTCGCTGGTCATCCGGGCCATGGAGCCCGTGATTTCGGATTTGCGCTGGGTACCATAGCCCACGACGACCACTTCATCCAAGAAAGAGGTGTCTTCGGCAAGGACGACGCGCATTCCGTTCGCGGCAGCGACAGTCTGGGTGGCGTACCCGATACAGGAGATTTCCAGCCGGGAGCCGGGTGCGACGCTCAGCACGAACACACCATCCATGTCCGTCACCGTGCCGGTGTCCGTTCCGAGGACGCGGACGCCGGCACCGATCACCGGTTCGCCGGCGGCATCCACGACGGTGCCCCGGACAGGACCGGCTTGATACGCCTGTTCCGGAGAGCGGTTGTCCGTTCCGGCCGGGGCCGGAAGGGCGGACACGCCCGATTGGAACAGGAAAAGGAAAACAACCATCGAAATGATTGCATTACTTCTCTTCATCATACAATGCGTGAATTAAAGGTTATTATGTGATAAGAATGTGGGGGTGATCCTGGCAGAGGTCACGAAGGACAAAAAAATCATCGGCTAACGGTTATTGGTTGTAACAAATGTAGGTTTTTTCTCAATAAAATGCAAATACGCGGGCCGGATTATCCGGCAGGTTCCCGGCCCGCGTCCCTTACCATAACCAAATCGTTTAACCATTCTGCATTGTGAATGAGATTCACAGGCAAAGGTATTCAATAAAACCGCACCCGAAGGACTGTAATCCGTTCATTGTCAGTATCCAAAACCGCCATCCCGGAAGCGGGGCCTGACGGTTTGGGGTTTTTCACGGATTCTTCTTATATTTGTATATTCTATTGATTCGTACCGGCCCTATGTTGTTATTACAAATACAGAATCCCATCAGCGAAGAGCAGCTCGTCAGCAAGGCCGACTCCGCCAAAGTCGCCATCCGGCAATTCACGGAGATGCTGGCCGCCGACCCCGGCACCGCCCTGCAGAGCCTCGGCAGGCAGGCCGTCCAGTTCGGACTCAAGGTCCTCGCCGCCCTGGTCATCTACATCGTCGGGGCGTGGATCATCAAGCGCATCAAGCGCTCCCTGCAGCGCATGTTCGCGCGCAAGCAGACCGACCGGGCCATGGCTTCGTTCATCACCAGCCTCGTCTCCATCGTGCTGACCATCATCCTGATCGTCATCACGGTGGGCACCCTGGGCGTCAACACCTCCTCGCTCGCCGCCCTGCTCGCCGCGGGCGGCATGGCCATCGGCCTGGCACTGAGCGGCACCCTGCAGAACTTCGCCGGCGGCCTGATGATCATGGCCTTCAAGCCCTTCAAGGCCGGCGACTATATCGAAGCGCAGGGCTACGCCGGCACGGTCACGGAAGTGACCATCGTCGGCACCCACCTCACCACCCTGGACAACCGCAAGGTCATCCTGCCCAACGGGGCGCTGTCCGGCGGCAACATCGTCAACTACTCCAGCTTCCCGCTGCGCCGCATCGACGTCACCGTCAGCGTGGAATACGGCACTCCCTCCGAGGCCTGCAAGCAGCGGCTCACCGAGATCGTCAAGGAGGATCCGCGTTTCCTGGACGCCTCCACCCCCGGCGCCGCCGACCCGGTCATCGCCATCCAGAAACTCGACACCAGTTCGGTCAATTTCCTGATCCGCGCCTGGGTCAACACCCCCGACTACTGGAACGCCCTGTTCGACCTCAACGAGCGCGTCTACACCGAGCTCCCGCAGGCGGGCTTCCACTTCCCGTTCCCGCAGTTGGACGTCCACATCCGCACCTGACATTCCCCGTACTGACATTTCAACGAAAAACCAATCTTCCATCACATTATGAGAAAATTCCTCCTTCCCTTCATCGCCTGCACCCTGCTGGCCGGCGTGTGCGCCTGCGGCCCGCAGCCGGCCGCCGAAGAGCAAGCCCAAGCCGTGCAGAACGACTCCAACACCCCCCTGCACCTGCTGCAGCCCGACTACAAGATCCCCTACGGCGTGCCCGCCAAGGAGGATGTCAAGGCCGACCTGGACCGCATCCTCAAGTTCGTGGACGCCGAGACGCCCTGGCAGCCCGGCGAGGACGGGGAGATTCCCCGCGGCGCCTTCCGGCTCGCCAGCTATGAGTGGGGCGTGACCTACGCCGCGATGCTCACCGCCGGCGCCACCACGGGCGACAAGGCCTTTACCGATTATACGTACAACCGCCACAAACTGCTGGCGACCCAGGCCGAGGAATACCGCGCCACGAACGGCAAGCCCGCCCACCGGATCAGCGTGACCATGACTCCCCACGCGCTGGACGACTGCGGCGCCGTGTGCGTGTCCATGATCAAGGACCAGGTGGCCCACCCCGAACTGAACCTCCGTCCGCTGATCGACCTCTATGCCGATTACATCATGAACAAGGAGTTCCGCCTCAAGGACGGCACCCTGGCCCGCAACCGGCCGCAGCTCAACACCGTGTGGCTGGACGATATGTTCATGGGCATCCCGGCCCTCGCCTGGTACGGCAAGCTCACCGGCGACCGCCGCTACTTTGACGAGGCCGTCCGCCAGATCCGCCTTTTCAAAGACAAGATGTGGGTCCCGGAGAAGAATCTCTTCCGCCACGGCTGGGTGGAGGCGATGGACGAGCATCCCGCCTACCACTGGGGCCGCGCCAACGGCTGGGCCATCCTGACGATGTGCGACGTGCTCGACGCCCTGCCGGAGAACTATCCGGGCCGCGCCGAGATCCTCGACCTCTACCGCAAGCACGTCAAGGGCCTCGCCGCCCTGCAGAGCAGCGAGGGCTTCTGGCACCAGCTCGTGGACCGCAACGACTCCTACCTCGAGTCCTCCTGCACCGCCATCTATGCCTACTGCTTCGCGCACGGCATCTGCGAGGGCTGGATCCACCCGCTCGAGTACGGCCCCGCCGCCCTGCTCGCCTGGGACGCCGTCCACACGGTCATCGACGAGGAGGGCAAGGTGAACGGTACCTGCGTTGGCACCGGCATGGCCTTCGACCCGGCATTCTATTACTACCGCCCGGTCAGCCCCTTCGCGGCCCACGCCTACGGCCCGGCCATCTTCGCAGGCGCCGAAGTGCTGCGCCTCCTGGACAAGTTCCACCCGCGCATGAACGACAGCGCCATCCAGTTCTACTACGAGGACTACTCCGACAAGGGACCCATCTTCTCCATCGGCCAGTAATATGAAGAGGCTCTCCGTCCTGTGCCTCGCCCTGCTGATCGCGGGGCAGGCGCTCCCTGCCCAGACGCGTTCCTGGGAAGGCATCCACCGCACCCCCCTCTCCGAAGCGGCCCGGCAGTTCGCCAACCCGCCCGCCGAGTTCGCCAGCCACGTGATCTGGGGCTGGGAAGGCCCGATGGACATCGAGACCATCCGCCACGACCTTGACTCCATCAAGACCAAGGGCTTCCGCTCCGTCATCTTCGAGGCCGGCTACCGGCTCCCCTATGAATACCTCTCCGACGAATGGTTCGAGGGCATCCGCACCGGCGTGATGGAAGCCAAGGCCCGCGGCCTGAAGGTCTGGCTCATCGATGAGGGCAAATATCCCAGCGGCTTCGCCGGGGGCAAATTCACCCGCGAACGGCCCGATCTGCGGATGAAGGCCGTCGTGGCCGTGGACACCCTCCACGTAGAGAAAGGCACCGTCCTGCGGGGCGCGGCCGTCTCGCCCAAGGCCCTGAGCGCCGTGGCGGTGAGCCGCTCCGGCGCGCCCAACCGCACCGTCCCGATCACCGACGGCAAGATCGACTTCACCGCCGGACTGGACGAGTGGGATATCATCTTCGCCGGCACGGACTACCGGACCGGCCAGACCCGCGCCGTCAACAACCCGACCGGCGGCAAGGACACCCGCAACTCCATCTGCGACTACCTCAGCCCCGAGGCCGTGCGCCAGTTCATCGACTGGACCCACGAGCAGTACAAGAAATACCTCGGCGAGGAGTTCGGCAAGACCCTGCTGGGCTTCCGCGGCGACGAGCCCGACTTCGCCTACACCCCCTGGACCCCGAAAATGGTCGAGGAGTTCGTCGCCCGCAAGGGCTACGACCCCACACCCTGGCTCGCCAGCCTGCTCGCCCGCACGCAGACCGTGCGCGAGAAGCGCTTCCGCGCCGACTACTGGGACGTGTGGTCCGAGCTTTTCGCCACCAACTTCTTCCAGCAGCAGGCGGAGTGGTGCGCCGAGAACGGCCTCGCGCACATCACCCACCTCAACAACGACCACAACATGCCGGTCTGCATCCGCGCCGAGGGCAACTTCTTCCGCGACCTCAGCCGGGTGCAGGTGCCGGGCGTAGACGCCATCTGGAACCAGATCTGGCCGGAGACGGTCAACGACTTCCCCAAGTTCGCCTCGTCCGTCAGCCACGTCTGGGGCAAGCCGCGCGCGTTCAGCGAGAGCTTCGCGGCCTACAACACCCCGCCCAGCATCCCGCAGGCCAAATATGCGGTGGACTACCAGATCGTGCGCGGCATCAATTTCTTCGAGTTCATGTTCTGGATGGCGGGCTCCGAGCGGGCCAACTGGATGACCGACCCGCGGATGAAGGGGCTCAACGACTACACCAACCGCGCCACCTACCTGATGGCCCTCGGCGAGCCGGGCGCCCGCGTGGGGGTATACTACCCCACCGCCACCTTCTGGCTGAATGACCAGAGCGTCAATCCCGACCTGCTGGAGATCGCCCAGCTGCTGCTCAAGCATCAGCGCGACTTCGACTGGCTGGACGACGACGCCTTCAAGGAGGCCCTCCGCGTCAGCGGCGGCACCCTCGTCAACCAAAGCGGCCAGCGCTACGAGACACTCGTCATCCCCTCCGCCGACGTTCTCTCCGAGCAGGCGTTCGAGATGATCGCCGACTTCGCCCGGACCGGCGGCAAGGTCCTCTTCTGGGGCCGCAAGCCCACGATGCTCGTCGGCCGCAGTTTCCTGGAGCCCAAACCCCTTCCGGACACGCCCGACTGGCTCGAGGAGCCTTCCGTGAGCTGGACGGCCACCGTCTCGGGTGCGATGCCCGCCACGGCCGAGATGCGCATCCTGCCGCAGCTGAGCATGGACCGGATGATGCGCAATCCCCCGGGCCAGGCACCCCTCGAGGAGCCGGCCACCTACGCCGTGCGCTACACCCGGCGCGTGATGCCGGACGGCGTGCTCTATTTCCTCTTCAACGAGGGTGAGAAGGACGCCGTCTTCGAGGCGGAATTCGATGCCGCCGGCATCGTGAAGGAGTGGAACGCCGAGACGGGCGCCGTCACGGCCATTCCTGCCGAGACCGTTGATGGCAAGATCCGCCTCGGCCTCAATCTCAAGGCCTGGGAGAGCAAGATCATCTCCATCGAGCGCGGCAATAAAGATTACAATGTCAAGAAGTTCGGCGTCAAGGGCAAGGGCGCCGTGGAGACCGCGGCCATCCAGGCCGTGATCGACCGGGCGGCGGCCGAAGGCGGCGGCACGGTCGTCTTCCCGGCGGGCAAGTACCTCAGCGGCGCGCTCTTCTTCCCCCGCGGGGTGAACCTCCGCGTCGAGAAGAAGGCCTTCCTGCAGGGCACGGCCAACCCCGACGACTACCCGGTCATCAAGACCCGTTTCGAGGGCATCGAGCGGATGTGGCGCTGCGCCTTCCTCAACTTCGACAACTCCGAGAACGTGTCCGTGAGCGGCGAGGGCACCATCGACGGCAACGGCCTGGCGTGGAACAAGGTCGGGTTCGGCATGAACGGCCGCCCGCGCTTAATGTGCCTGACCCGCTGCGACGGCGGCTCGGTCAAGGGTCTGCACCTGCAGAATCAGGCCTCCTGGTGCCTGCACGTACTTTACACCCGCGGCTTCACCATCGATGGGCTGGACATCCGGGCCATCGAATACATCCCCAGTTCGGACGGCATCGACATCGACTCCTGCTCCGATGTCTACATCGCCAACACCTACATCTTCGTCCACGACGATGACATCTCCATCAAGTCCGGCAAGGACGAGGACGGCCGCCGCGTGGGCCGCCCGAGCGAGAACATCCTCATCGAGGACTGCCACTTCGCCTACGGCCACGGCGCCGTGACGATGGGCAGCGAGATTTCCGGCGGCATCCGCAACGTGACCTCCCGCCGCATCAAGGTGGACGGCGACAACTGGGGCCCGATCCGCTTCAAGAGCCAGCCGCCCCGCGGGGGCTGGGTGGAGAACATCGTCTTCGAGGATTATGAGATCGACAACGTGCGCAACATCCTGGATATCAACATGGACTGGAACACCCGCCGGCCTGCCGGCCAGCAGCCGGTCTATTACGAGCCGGCGACGCGCCTGCGCAACATCACGATCCGCAACGTCCGCGCCAAGGGCCAGAGGCTCGGCACGATGAACGGCTTCCCGGTCGCTCCTTTCGGCGACGATGTCTTCCACTTCGAGAACTGCCGCTTCGAAGCCGAAAGCGGCCTGGTGATCGGCCATGCAGACGCAGTCAGTTTCGACGGCGTCGAACTCATCGTCCACGAGGGTCCCACCTTCATCCCGGTGGGGACCCGGGCACAGTAAACATCAGCGGAGCAATCCCGCTTCGACGGCCCGGCCGGCTTCTTCAAGCTTGGCCGGGCTTCCGATATCGATGAGGCGGAGGTTCTCCGCCACCACGCCCCGGATCGTGCCGGCGGCGCATTCGCTGAGGTAGAAATCGATGATGGAGAACTTGTCCGGCCAGGCGGCCATCTTCTCGAAGACGGCGTCCGAGACGATGTGGATGCCGCAGAAAGAATAGCGGCGATATTGCGACGGATCGAAATCCGGCAGGTAAGGGCTCTTGATCTCGCCCGTGAGCACATTGGTCCAGCCCGCCAGGCGCATCTGCTCATCAAAGAGCAGGTAGCGGTAGGCCGGGGCGTCGGTCAGCAGCAGCGTCGCCAGGTTCTCCGGCTCATCCTGCTCCAGGAACCAACTCAGATCCAAGTCGCTGAGTATATCCACATTATGCACCAGGAAGCGCCCTTCTTCGGAAGCGAGCAGCGGAGCCGCGTGCTTGATACCGCCCCCCGTCTCCAGGGGCTCGGCCGTCTCGCGGGAAATGGCGAGCTGCGCGCCGAAGTTCCCGTTTCCCGCAAGGTACTCCTCAATCTGCTCCGCGAAATGGTGCACGTTCACCACGAACGGCCCCAGGCCGGCCTCGCGGAGTTTGCAGATCACGCGCCGGAGCATCGGCGTCCCCGCGACGGGGACCAGCGCCTTGGGCATCTTGTCCGTGAGCGGACGAAGCCGGGTCCCGAGCCCCGCGGCGAAGATCAGCGCTTTCATAATGCCACCTCCATTCCGGGAATGATTGTCCGGCCGTCCCATTCCGTGCAGAGCCGCTGCAGCAGCTCGGTCAGGTAGGGATAGCGCGCGAAGGGCTCGGCCGTGAGCTCGCGGAAGCAGCCCAGCACCGTGGGGATGCAGTCGAGGAAGAGTTGCTTGCGCTCCACCAGGCCGCGGAAGCCGTAGGCCCCCGTCTCCTGCAGCAGGCGCACGAGCGTCAGCAGGCGGTACTGCCGGTAGAAATCCTTCTCGTCCACGGGACGGAAGGCATCCAGGGCGCGCAGGTACACGCCCTCCAGTTCGCGGCGCATCGCCGGACTGAAATGCGTCCCGGCGTTCCAGAGGAAAGAGGCAAGGTCGTATTGCACCGGGCCGCGGCGGCCGCCCTGGAAGTCGATGAAGCAGGGCTCGCCGTCCTTGATCATCACGTTGCGCGCCTGGAAGTCGCGGTACATAAAGGTGTCCCCCTCGAAATCCAGGGCGTCCGCGCGCAGGCGGTCGAAGTCGTCCTGCAGGCGGATCTCGCTGAATTCCAGACCGGTGAGCTTCAGGAAATCGTATTTAAAATAATTGAGGTCGAAGTCAACCATCCGGGCATTGAACTCCCGGTCGGGGAAGCAGATGTCCCAGTCCAGGCCCTCCCCCACCTTGAACTGCACGGCGGGCAGCAAGGCCATCGTGTCGTGCAGCCAGTCGCGCTGCTCCTGCGTGAAAGAGCCGTCCGCGAGGGCCGGTTTGAGGAGTTCGAAGAGCTGCCCGCCGCCCAGGTCTTCCTGGAGATAGGCCATCCCGTCCGGCGCAACGGCATACACCGACGGGGCGTGCAGGCCGCGGGCGCAGAACTGCGCGTCGATCTCGAGGAAGGCGCGGTTCTCGGCCGGGTTCGTGCCGATGCAGCCGATCACGGTCCCCCCGCCCCCGGACAGGCGGTAATACTTCCGGGCGCTGCCGGAAAGGGGCAGCAACTCGCATCGGTCCGCTTCTTCGCCGGACCAGCCGCGGTAGAGTCGGGTGAGTCTTTCCATATCCGGAAGGCTAAGTTACACACTTTTTGAGAATCCCCCAAAAGTACTTACATTTGTAGATTGTATGAGTCTGTTCTCGCGCATAGCCTTTCCGGCCGCAGTGATGGCGATCGCCACCGCCGGGGCGCTGGACTACGGCCGCGGCCCGGTGCAGCCCTTGCGCCCGGACGCGGGCGTGCGGGTGGCGGCGCCGGACACCGTGGTCTATCCCGTGGCCGGCTACAAACTGCGCCGCACCCTCTCGCTGGAGGAGATCACCGTGGTCGATACCTCCTCCGCCACCGAGGGGGCGGACTCCGTCGCGGTGAGCATCGACACGGTCTTGCGCCTGAGCCCGCGGGACTCGTTCAAGGCCCTGCTGGATACCTCGCTCTGGAGCCAGCTGGACTCCCTGTTCCTGGCCGACTCCCTCGCCAAGGCCAAGGCCGCCTTCGACGCCTGGTACGCCGGCCTCTCCAAGCAGGAGCGCAAGGCCTATGACATGGAGCAGCGCGCCCAGCGCAAGCTCGCCCAGATGGATTCCCTCAAGAAAGCCAAAGAGGAGAAACAGAACATCCGCGACTCCATCGCGGAGACCACCCCGCGCATCCTGCAGACCTACATCCTGCCCGACTCGCTCTACTACAAGCGCCTCATCAGCTGGAAGCAGGACCCCGACTTCGGCAAAATCTCGGCCGGCGTCCCCGACACCACATTCAACTACCACTTCCACGACTATCCCTTCCACCGGCGCGACGTCAACGCCACGTGGCTGGGCGTCGCCGGCTCACCGGTACAGTACTACAACTGGTTCCTGCGCGACAGCGACGAGGGGGTGGAGTTCTACGACGCCCAGGAGGCCTGGAGCTACTCGCACCGCACCCTGCCGCACTACAACACCAAGGTCCCCTACACCGAGCTCGGCTACTCGGGCACCCTGCTCGCCAACCGCGACAAGGAGTCCGACAACCTCCACATCTTCACCACCCAGAACATCACCCCGGCGCTGAACTTCGCCCTGCTGTACGACCGCTTCGGCGGCGGGGGCATGCTCGAGAGCGAGCAGACCGCCAACAAGACCTCCGTCGTCCAGGCCAACTACCTGGGCAAGCGCTACACCCTGCACGCGGGCTACATCCGCAACATCGTGAACCGCCAGGAGAACGGCGGCATCACCGACCTGACCTGGATCCGGGACACCACGGTGGACGCCCGCGACATCCCCGTGTACCTGTCCGGCGCCCGCTCCAAGATCAAGAAGAACACCTTCTTCGTGGACCAGCAGCTGCGCATCCCCTTCACCTTCATCAGCCGGATGCGCGCCAAACGCGACACCACCTTCCACTTCGACCCCGACGCCCTGGACCGCAACCTCACCACGGCCTACCTCGGCCACAGCAGCGAGTTCTCCACCTACACCCGGGAATACTACGACAACATCACCGGCGGCTCCGCCCTGCAGTACTACGACCTCTACCGCTATGGGAACGCGAGCGCCGATTCGATGCGCGTCGCCCGACTCGATAACAAGGTCTATCTCCGCCTCCAGCCCTGGTCCGACGCGGGCATCATCTCCAAGCTCGACCTGGGCGTGGGCGACTACCTGAAACAGTATTTCGACAGCACCAGCGTCCGGCCGACCAAGCACGTGGAGAACTCCGTGTATCTCTACGCCGGGGCCGAAGGACAACTGCGGGACAATGCCTTCTGGGACGCCAAGGCCCGCTACGTGCTGCTCGGCCACGATTTCGCCGACTTCAACGTGGAAGCCAACGCGGAGTTCCGCTTCTACCCGTTCCGCCGGGCGCGCAAGAGCCCGGTCAGCCTGTCGGCGCATTTCGAAACCTCCCTGCGCGAGCCCACCTACTACCAGCAGCACCTCAACCTCAACCATTTCGCCTGGGACAACGATTTCGGCAAGATCTCCACGACCCGCATCCAGGGCAAACTGGACATCCCGCGCTGGGGCCTGTACGCCGACGTGGGCTATGCCCTGCTGGGCAACAGCCTCTATTACGACACCTCCGGCATCATCCGCCAGGAGGGACCCGTGGTGAACGTGCTCGCCGCGAACCTCCGCAAGGACCTCAAGCTGGGTCCCCTGCACCTCGACCACCGGGCGCTCTTCCAGGTCTCGTCCAATCCAACCGTCCTCCCGCTGCCCGCCGCGGCCTTCAATTTCCGCTACTACCTGGAGTTCGTGGTGCAGCGCAACGAGCAGAACCAGAACGTGATGGTGATGCAGATCGGGGCCGACGCCTACTACAACACCCCCTGGAACGCCCCGGCGTGGAACCCGAACCTGGGCGTCTTCCATAACCAGGACCAGAATCGCTACACCAACGGTCCCTTCTTCGACGTCTTCGTCAACGTCCAGTGGAAGCGCGCCTGCGTGTTCATCAAGTACCAGAATGCCGGCGGCGGCTGGCCGATGCGCAAGATGGACTACTTCAGCGCAGACCGCTTCGTCGTGACCGCCAACGGAATGGACGGGCTCAAACTGGGCATCTACTGGCCGTTCTACACCCAGCCCACCGACCGCCGCCAGGGCGCCCCTTCGCAGTCGCAGCAACGTCATCAATAAACGCATGCGCCGCCGAGACCCCAAGCCCGCCATCGTCCTCACCCTGACCGCCCTGCTGATCCTCGGTACGGGCATCGCCACCCTGCTCAAGCCGGAGCCCGAACTCCCGCCCCCGCCCGAGAACATCCTTCCCGAGCCTGAGACCAATCCCCTGGACAGCCTGATGCTCGTCCTGAAGCGCCCGCGCGGCCGGGAGGGGAAACTCTCGCGGCTCAGCCCCTACGACAGCCTGATCCGCGCACACGCCGATTCCCTGGGCTGGGACTGGCACCTGCTCGCCGCCGTGATCTACCAGGAATCCCGCTTCAACACCGAGGCCCGCTCGTCCCGCGGGGCGGAAGGCCTGATGCAGATGATGCCCGCGACGGCCCGCAAATACGGCGTCACCGACCCCCTGGACCCGGAGCAAAGCATCGCCGCCGGGGCCCGGATGCTGGGCAAATTGATCCGCCGCTACTACCCGGTCGGAGACAATATGACCGAGCGCTACAAATACGCCCTCGCAGCCTACAACGCCGGGGTGGGGCGCATCGACGACTGTCTGCGGGTGGCGCGCCTGCTCGGCACGGATACCAGTTACTGGCTGAATGTCGTGAACCACGCCCTGCCGCGGATGCAGGATGAGGCCATCCTCGCTTCGGGGGCGGTCCGATCCGGCCCGTTCCGGGGAGAGGAGACGGTCCGCTATGTGGATAGCGTCATTTCCCTGTATCAGCGTTTCTGCCGGATATGCCCTTGACGATACGGCCCACCAGCGGGTCCGTCCAACGCATCATCAGACCCGGCAGGATGGCCAGCAGGAGGGTTCCCAGCCCGATTACCACCCCGTCCGTGCGGGCAAGCAGGACGTCTCCGAGACCGGTCCAGGCCCCGGAGCCGAAAGGGTTGGCGAAGAACAGCGCGCAGAGCAGCACGGAGAGCGCCACGATCAGCGAATCCATCACGACTTTGACCGGCGAGAAAGGTTTCTTGAACACCTGCGAGATGGCGCCCACCGTCATCTCCGCCGAGAGCATCCAGGCGTTCGCGGCCACCTCGATGCTCACGCCCAGGGCCGTCACGGCCCCGGCGAGCACCGACAGGGCGAGCCGGAGGGCGAAATGGGACGGATGCAGCCAGTCCAGGGCCCAGAGCCAGCCGTCGATCAGGTAGCCGAACAGGGCCGAGGCCACGATCTGCATCAGGTATTCCGCCTTGAAGTCCTTGCGCAGCAGGGCCAGCTGGATGAGCAGGTAGCTCATATTGACCAGCAGGGTGAAGGTCCCGACCGAGAGGACGGGCCATTTGAGATTCAGCACATAGGAGGGACACGAGAGCGGCGCCGTGCCGAGGTTGGAAATGATGGACAGCGCGACGCCCAGCGCCACGAACACCAGACCCACGGTCGCAAAGCCGTAGCGCAGCAGGATATCTTTCACTTTCGGGCCCATCGTGCCTGCAAATATCGGAATTTTCCGTAAATTCGCAGTTCGATCCGGATGATCCATAAATTAATTTAATATATATGAAAAAGCTTTTAGCAATCATGATTCCTGTCTTGATGCTGGCGGCCTGCCAGCCCAAGGAGACCAAGGCGCCGGCCCTGGATACCACCGACATGGACCTCAGCGTGAAGCCTGGGGACGATTTCTTCCTCTATGCCAACGGCAACTGGATGAAGAAGAACCCCCTCAAGCCGGAATATGCCCGCTTCGGCTCCTTCGACGTGCTGCGCGAGAAGAATGTCGAGGACCTGAACGCCCTCTTCGCCGAGATGAGCGAGCTCAATCCCGAGCCCGGCACCATCGAGCAGAAGATCGTGGACCTGTATAAGCAGGGCCTCGACTCCGTCCGCCTCAACGCGGAGGGCGCCGCCCCGCTGAAGAAGTACCTCGACGAGCTGTATGCCGTCCCGGACAAGAAAGCGCTGGCCGCACACCTGGGCAAGCTCAACCTTTCGGGCGGCGGCGGATTCTTCCGCGGCGGCGTGGAGGCCGATATGAAAGACAGCAAGAACCAGATCTTCTACCTGAACCAGGGCGGTCTGGGCATGCGCAACCGGGATTACTATGTGGATCCGGCCAACGCCGGGCTCCGCAAGGGCTACGAAGAGATGCTCGTCAAGTTCTTCACCCTCGCCGGACTGGACCAGCCTGAGCAGCGCGCGGCCAACGCCGCCGCCCTCGAGGACCAGCTCGCCGTCGTCTCCTGGAGCAGCGTGCAGAACCGCGACACCGAGAAGCAGTACAACCCGATGAGCTCCGCGAAGATCTACAAGACCTATCCGGGCTTCGACTTCAAGACCTTCTTCCAGGCCCTCGGCCTGCCCGAGATGGACAAGGTCATCGTCTCCCAGCCGTCCTATTTCGAGGGATTCAGCAAGATCTACCGCCTGGCAAGCCTGGACGTCCTCAAGGACTACCTGGCCGCACGGCTGATCAGCGGCGCCGCCGAGAGCCTCTCCGACGACTTCTATGCCGCCAATTTCGACTTCTTCAGCACCCAGATGAGCGGCGTGACCGAGCAGCGGCCGCGCTGGAAGCGCGCGATGAACGTGCCCAGCAGCACCCTCAGCCAGGCCGTGGGCCAGCTCTACGTCGCGAAATTCTTCCCCGAGTCCTCCAAGCAGAAGATGCTTGACCTGGTGAAGAACCTGCAGATCGCCCTCGGGCAGCACATCGACGCGCTGGACTGGATGTCCGATGCCACCAAGGCCAAGGCCCGCGAGAAGCTCGCCTCCTTCACCGTCAAGATCGGCTATCCCGACGAGTGGAAGGACTACAGCACCCTGAAGGTGGACCCGGAGCTGAGCTACTACGAGAACCTGCGCGCCGCCAGCGCCTGGCGCGTGGCCGAGAATCTCGACAAACTCGGCAAGCCCACGGACCCGACCGAGTGGGGCATGTCTCCGCAGACGGTCAACGCCTACTACAACCCCTCCACCAACGAGATCTGCTTCCCGGCCGGCATCCTGCAGCCGCCTTTCTTCAACCCGGATGCGGATGATGCCGTCAACTACGGCGCCATCGGCGTGGTGATCGGCCACGAGATGACCCACGGCTTCGACGACCAGGGCAGCCTCTTCGACAAGGACGGCAACATGAACAACTGGTGGACCCCCGAGGACCGTGCCGCCTTCGAGCAGAAGACCCGCGTGCTCGTGGACCAGTACAACGCCGTGGAGGTCCTGCCGGGCATGCACGCCAACGGCGAATTCACCCTGGGTGAGAACATCGCCGACCACGGCGGCGTGAGCGTGGCCTGGACGGCCCTGCACAACGCCCTCGGCGAGAACGTGCCCGCGCCCATCGACGGCTTCACCGCCGACCAGCGCTTCTTCCTCGGTTTCGCCCGCGTCTGGGCCCAGAACATCACCGACGAGGAGATCGCCCGCCGTACCCTGCAGGACGAGCACTCCCTGGGCTGCAACCGCGTCAACGTGACTCTGCGCAACTTCGGCTACTTCTTCGATGCCTTCGACATCCTGGAAGGTGACCCGATGTGGCGTCCGGAGGCCGAGCGCGTCCTGATCTGGTAAAGGATGCAGGCAGAAGGGTTCATCGCCGCACGCCTGCGCGTCAAGGAAAAGATGGCTGTCGTCGCGATAGCCATCTCTTTCCTTGTCATCATCATCGCCGTCGCGATCTCCGGCGGGTTCCGCCGGGAGATCCGCGGCGGGGTGAGCGCGGTCACGGGCGATGTCCTGCTGACCAACGCCGCCGCCGATCTGACGGGCAGCGACGATCCCATCTGCGCCACACCCTCTTATTTATCCCAGCTGGAGGCCGTCCCCGGGGTGGAGCGCATCGAGCCGGTCATCTACCAGGCCGGCATCCTCAAAGTCGGGGACGACATCCACGGCGCCCTGTTCAAGGGCACCCTCGCCGACACCCTCTCGCTGAGCGTGCGCCTGCCCTCGGCCCTGGCCGCCCGCCTCGGGCTCGGCCCCGGGGACGACCTGACGGCCTATTTCATCGGGGAGAAGGTCAAGATCCGCAAATGGCACATCACCGAGGTGTACGACGCCGCGATGGACACCCCGGAGGGCCAGCTGCTCTACGTGCCCATCGGCGACCTGCGGCGCCTCAACGAGTGGGAGCCGGACCAGGCTTCCCTGCTGGAAGTGACCCTGTCCCCCAAGCGGCGCAGCCGCCGGGCGATGAGCGAAGCCACGCAGGAACTGGGCTGGCGCGCCACGCTGAACGCGCAGCCGGACGAGGATCCACTGCGGGCCGTCTCGGCCACGGAGCGCTTCGCCCAACTGTTCGACTGGCTGGAACTGATCGATTTCAACGTCTACGCCATCCTGCTGCTGATGACCATCGTGGCAGGCTTCAACATGATCTCCGGCCTGCTGATCCTGCTGTTCCGCAATGTCTCCACGATTGGCATCCTCAAGACCCTCGGGATGGGCGACCGCGCCATTGCGCGCGTGTTTCTGCGGGTCGGCGCCCGGACCGTGGCCATCGGGATGGCCGCCGGCAACCTGCTCGCCCTGCTGTTCTGCCTGGTCCAGGGCACCACGCACTGGATCAAGCTCAATCCCGAGAATTATTTCGTCTCTTTCGTGCCGGTGCAGGTGAATCTGCCGGCCATCCTGCTGGCGGACGCGGCCGCTTTCGCGGGCATCCTGCTCCTCCTGCTGATTCCCACGCTGTTCATTTCGCGGGTCGATCCCGCCAAGACCGTCAAGGCCGACTAGACCTTCGCCTCCCGGAAGACCTCCTGGATCGAAGGATAGGTATTCTTCAGATACGGGGGGAGGCTGGACCGCGCCACCCAGACCGCGCGGGTGATGTCCTCCTCGCGCTGCGGCGTGAGGTTCACCGGGTCGGTATAGAGCATGTCGTACCACCAGGTGTGCTTGAGGTGCCAGATACCGCCGCGCAGATAGCAATGGTCCGTGATGCAGATCAGATTACGCAGTTCCAACTGGTCCACGCCCGTCTCTTCCTGCACTTCGCGCAGGGCGGTGAGGGTGATCTCCTCCCCTGCCTCGCGGTGACCTTTGGGGAGGTCCCAGAGGCCGCTGCGCTGGATCAGCAAGTAGTCGCCGCGGCGGTTGGAGACGAGCCCGCCGGCGGCGTCCACTTCCCGGAATTCCGCGCAGACCCGCCGGTACATCCATTCGGTGTTTTCGGTGGGGATGTAGATGCGGGCAAGGGACTGCGAGGCCTCGAACATCGCCACGAGGGTGTGGATGTTGATGGTCTCCCCGAAGTGGAATTCGACGGCGTTGGGGTCGGAGAGGGCCTGTTCGTCGGGACTGCAGATGATGATGCAGCGTTTTTCGAAATAGATTCTATGCATCGGATTTTTGCTATCTTTGCAATCAGTACAACAAATGTAAGCATTATTTCCGACTATGACAGCACACTATACCAGCAAGCACGGCCAGGTCGCCCGGCGGCCCGAGGAGCTTTATATGACTTTCACCGATTTGCGCAATTTTGCGCAGATGGTGCCCCAGGGCCGGGTCCAGGCCGATATCCAGGCGGATTTCGATACGCTTTCGGTGACGGTCCAGGGTTTCAAGATCGGGGTGCGCGTGGATGACCGGGAGCCTTACCGGCTCATCCGGCTGGGGAGCAGCGAGTCGCCCGTGGAGTTCGTGGGGGTGTTGCATTTCGAGCCGTCGCCGATTCCCGGGCGGACGGATTTCTGGATCGACCTGGACGCGAATCTCAATTTTATGATGAAGACGATGTTGGGCGGGCGGCTGCAGGATGCGCTGGATCAGATGGTGGACAGTCTGGTGGATGTGTCCGAAGGGCGGATTCCGCCGATGGCGCAGGATTTCCGGGGGTGATGGAGGAGGCGTCCGTTTCGGTTCGGCTCAATCCTTTTAAGGGTGCTGCGGGTCCTGCGGGGGCCGCGGTGCCGTGGTCGCCGTATGGGCGCATCCTGCCCGAGCGCCCCGTCTTTACCCTCGATCCTCTTTGGCACGCGGGGTGCTATTATGTGCAAGATAGTTCCGCGATGTTTGTAGGACACGTCTTTCGTTCCCTTCTGGAGCGCGGCAAGGGCTCTCCCCCGAAAAACTTCGCGCTTCCTCCCGAGGCACCGACTCCAATCTGCGAATGCGCCGAAGCGGCGACGGCAGTAGCCTCTGAAAACCGTAGCCACCCTCGGCTTCGTAAGAGGGAGGGGCCCGCAGCCGAAGGCTGTGGGAGGGGTCCGACGCAGTCGGACGTTTTCAGAGGCTGGCTGCCGCAGAGCGAAGGGCAATCGGTGATTCGGGTTTTGGATTTGTGCGCGAGTCCGGGCGGGAAGACGACGGATCTGGCGGCGTCGCTGCGGGAACTGTACGGAGACGCTTTCGTGCTGGTAGCGAATGAAGTAATGAAGGCACGCGTAGGAGTGCTGGATGATAATGTGGCACGCTGGGGAGACCCGAATGTCGTGGTGACGAGCGTCGACCCGGGAGCCTTCGCCTCGCTCGCGGGCTGGTTCGACATCATCGTCGCCGACGTCCCCTGCAGCGGCGAAGGCATGTTCCGCAAAGACCCCCGCGCCCGGCAGGAATGGAGCCCCGCGGTGGTGGAGCTCTGCGCCGCCCGCCAGCGCCGCATCCTCGCGGACGTCTGGCCCGCCCTGCGCGAAGGCGGCTGGCTGCTCTACAGCACCTGCACCTACGAGGCCGCCGAGAACGACGACAACCTCGCCTGGGCCGCCGAAACCCTCGGCGGCGAAATCCTCCCGCCGGAAGCCGAGTTCGAGGAGATGGGCGTACGCCTCACCCCCCACGGCCACCTGCTCGAAGCCGGCGTGGTCCCGGGCGAAGGACAGTGGGCCGGGGCGCTGCAGAAGACGGCCCCGCAGCGGGTGTCCCCCCGCGCGGACCTCGCCGCCCTGCACCCCGTCCGCAGCGGCCTGCGCAAAGGCGGGCAGCTGGGAAAAGAGTTCCTGCCCGACCCCGACTACGCTTTGAGCATAAAATTTGATAGAGAGGACTATCCGTGTGCGGACGTGGACCTGCCCACGGCCCTGCGCTACCTCCACCGGGATGCGCTCGTCCTGCCCCAGGCCGCACCCGGCTACAATGTGATCACCTACCTCGGCCACCCGCTGGGATTCGTCAAGAACATCGGTTCGCGATGCAACAACCTCCTCCCCAAGGGCCGCCGGATTTTGATGAACGTATGAATATGAAGAAACTGATCGCCCCGATCGCCCTGATCCTGCTGATGACCTGCGCCGCCTTTGCGCAGGAAGAGCTCCCCACCGAAGACTTCCAGGCCCGCTACGAGCGCCTGGTGCGCAACGTCGGGTATTCCGGCGTAGGCGTAGAGACCCTGCTCGACCGCTGGGAGACCGCCAGCCCGGACGATCCGGCCATTCCCGTGGCCCGCTTCAATTATTATTTTACGAAAAGCCAGAAGACGGAGATCGTGCCCAAGCCCGGGGAGCGGCGCTACCTGGGGCAGCAGCCGTCCCTGACCCTCAAAGACTCCGAGGGCAACGATATCAATTATTTCGAGGACGTCACTTACGATGAGGAACTCTTCGGCGAGGCGCTGAAGGTCCTGGACAAGCAGATCGCCGAACATCCGGACGAACTGCGCTGGCATTTCCTCAAGATCACGGCCCTGACCGACTACGAGAAGGAGAGCCCGGACATGGCCGCCGCGGAGATCAAGGCGCTCATCGAGCGAAATGCCACCGCCCGTCCGGCCTGGACCCTCGACGGGGAAAGCGTCGATACGGATCTTTTCCAACAGGGCATCGGCGAATACTGCGCCCTCTTCTTCCAGACCGGCACCCCCGCCAGCTACGAGTATTTCCGCGAGATCTCCGAGCGGATGAACAAACTCTTCCCCAAGAACCCCGTCTTCCTGGACAACCTCGGCTCCTACCAGCAGGTGGTCAAGAACAACGACAAACAGGCCATCAAATATTACAAAAAGGCCCTCAAACTCGACCCCGAGGACTACGCCGCCACCCGCAACATGCAGCTCATCGAGCGCAAACAAGCCCTCGCGAAGAAGAAATAAAAAGTTTCGGGTTGTGTGAAACTTTTTGCGAGGTCTTGCCGTATAAAAATTGCTTTGTCAATTTGTAACGCATGAAACTCTCTCAATTTGATTTCGAACTCCCCCAGGAGAAGATCGCCACGGAACTGATGCCCGAAGTGGACGGACACGTCCAGTGGCGCGACGAATGCAAACTGATGGTCCTGCACAAGGACACCGGCGAGATCGAGCACCGGCAGTTCAAGGATATCATCGATTACTTCGGCAAGGGCGACCGCTTCGTGCTCAACGACACCAAGGTCTTCCCCGCCAAGCTCTATGGCAAGAAGGAAAAGACGGGCGCCGACATCATGGTCTTCCTGCTGCGCGAACTCAACAAGGAGCAGCGCCTCTGGGACGTGATCGTGGACCCGGCCCGCAAGATCCGCATCGGCAACAAACTCTATTTCGGCGAAGACGAGAGCATGGTCGCCGAAGTGATCGACAACACGACCTCCCGCGGACGCACCCTGCGTTTCCTCTATGACGGCCCCTACGAGGAGTTCAAAGCCGCGCTCTTCGCCCTCGGCCAGACCCCCGTGCCGGAGTGGGTCAAGCAGACTCCGACCGCCAGGGACGCCGAGGAATTCCAGACCATCTTCGCGAAATACGAAGGCGCCGTGTCCGCCCCCGCGGCCGGGCTGCACTTCAGCCGCGAACTGCTCAACCGGATGATCCTGCACGACATCGAGAAGACTTTCATCACCGTGCATATGGGCATCGGCCACTTCCGCACCGTGGACGTGGAGGACCTCTCCAAGCACCGCATGGACGGCGAACGCATCATCATCAGCGAGCAGGCCGCCGCCGAAATCAACCGCACCAAGCGCGCCGGCGGCAAGATCTGCGCCGTGGGCGTGACCGTGATCCGGGCCCTGGAGACCTACGTGACCACGGACCACGAAGTCCGCGCCAACGACACCTGGACCAACAAGTTCATCTTCCCGCCCTACGAGTTCTCCATCCCCGACGCCATCGTGTCCAACTTCCACCTCCCGGAATCCACGATGCTGATGTCCGTGGCGGCCTTCGGCGGCTATGACAAGGTGATGAACGCCTACCGCACCGCCCTGGAGGGCGACTACCGCTTCGGTCCCTACGGCGACGCCCTGCTGATCCTGTAGCGTATAACTGGCAGAAAGATAGAGAATCCGGTTGATTTGCTCAGCCGGATTTTTTATATTTGTCCCGAAACATAAACACTATGAGAAATGGACAAAGATTCTGCACCCGTGGTGAGCGCCATCGCGCTCAACGCCATCTTCGGCAATGAGCCGAAGTTTTCCCACAACCTGATCGATGCGCTCGGCTCCGCCGAAGCGGTGTTCGCACTCTCCGAGCAGCAACGGCTCGAACTGTTCGGGCCCTACAACGCCCGCGCCGGCAGCATAGGCCCAGCCGCGCTCGAAGCCGCGCAGCAGGAATACGAACAACTCTCCGCGCGCGGCGTCCAGTTCCTCGACATCTTCGACGAGGGCTACCCGGAGGCCCTCCGGGAATGTCCCGACGCCCCCCTGCTGCTCTATGTGCGCAGCGCCACCCCCGCCCGGGAGCTGTTCGGCGGGCGGCCCGCCGTGTCCATCGTCGGCACGCGCGACCAGAGCCTCTACGGCCGGGCCTGCTGCCAGCGCATCGTCCGGGCCCTCGGCGAGGCACCCTGCAAACCGCTGATCGTCAGCGGCCTGGCCCTGGGGGTGGACATCACCGCCCACGCTGCCGCGCTGGACTGCGGCCTCCCGACCATCGGCGTGAGCCCGGTCGGCGTGGAGGATGTCTATCCCCGCCGGCACACGGCTTTCGTGGAACGGATGGTCGCCACGCCGGGCTGTGCGCTGGTAACGGATTATCCCCCCGGCACCTTCCCGGCGGCCTTCAATTTCCTGCGGCGCAACCGCATCATCGCCGGGCTGGGAGGGGCCACCATCCTGGTCGAATCCCGCCTCAGGGGCGGCGGAATGATCACCGCCCGCCTCGCCGCCGGCTACGGACGGGACGTGTTCGCCGTACCCGGGCGCATCGACGACCTGCGCTCGCAGGGCTGCAACCTGCTGCTCCGCGAACAGCTGGCCGCCCCCGTGGCCTCGCCCGAGGCCTTGCCCGCCATCCTCGGCCTCGGCCGCCTGCGCCTGACCCGCAAGGCCGAGCTCGGGCAGGCCGTTCAGGAGCGTTTCGGGGCGGCCCTGCCCCCCGACGAGGTGGGGCGGCTCGTGCAGATCGCCCGCCTGGTGCACGAGCAGCGGGGAATCTGCTTCGACGAAATCTGCCGCGAGACCGGTATCGACTATGCACCGGTGGTGCGGGCGGCCGGGCTGCTGGAAGAGGAGGGCTTTCTGAGCGTGGATCTGCTCCAAAGATGCACCATTAATACAAAAAAAGTGTAAATTTGTATGATAATGGAGTTTATCGACACGCATACCCACAGCTACGACGAGGCCTTCGACGGCTGCGAGGACGAGGTGGTCCGCCGCGCCCTCGAGGCAGGTGTAAGCATCCAGCTCCAGGCCGACGTGGATTCCCGCGAACGGGGGCGGATGTTCGCCCTCGTGGAGCGGCATCCCGGCGTGCTGCGGCCGATGCTCGGGCTCTACCCCGGCTCCGTGGACAAGGACTGGCGGCGCGAGATCGACGCCCTGGAGGCCTGGCGCGGTCGCGGCATCGTGGCCGTGGGCGAGATCGGGCTGGACTACCACTACGGGGCCGAGTTCAAGAAGGAGCAGCAGGAGGCCTTCCGCACGCAGCTGGAGCTCGCCGCATCCTGGGACCTGCCGGTCAACATCCATCTCCGCGAGGCCACGGAGGATTTCCTCACCATCCTGGGCGAATGCCGCCACCTCGGTCTGCGGGGCAACCTGCACGCCTTCAGCGGCAGCGAGCAGACCTTCCGCCGGGTGCAGCGCCTCGGCGACTGGTACGTAGGCATCGGCGGCGTGCTGACCTTCAAGAAAGCCGCCATCGCCGAGGAGATCAAACGCATCCCCCTGGACCGCATCCTGCTCGAAACCGACGCCCCCTACCTCACCCCCGTCCCGCACCGGGGCGAGCGCAACGAGAGCGCCTACATCCCCCTGATCGCCGCCTTCCTCGCCCGCCAGAAAGGGCTGGAACTCAAGGAAGTCGCGGCCGCGACCACCGAAAACGCCAAAAGACTTTTTGCCCTATGAAACTGAGTTTCAACCTGTTCCCGGAGAAGTCCGTGCGCAATGCCGTGCTGCTGATCTATACCGGCGGCACCATCGGCATGAAAGAAGACCCCGCCGACGGCACGCTCAAGCCCTTCGACTTCAGCGGCATCCTCGAGGAAGTGCCCGAGCTGCGCAAGTTCGCGATGAAGATCGATTCCTATACCTTCAACCCGCTGATCGACTCCTCCGACGTGGAGCCCGCGCTCTGGCAGTCGCTCGCCCGGCTCATCCGCGACCGCTACGACGACTACGACGGCTTCGTGATCCTGCACGGCACGGACACGATGGCCTACAGCGCCTCCGCCCTGAGCTTCATGCTGGAGAACCTGGGCAAGAGCGTCATCTTCACCGGCAGCCAGCTCCCCATCGGGCAGCCCCGCACCGACGGCAAGGAGAACCTCATCTCCGCCGTCGAGATCGCCACGGCCAAGGATTCGCACCGGCACCCGCTGGTGCCCGAGGTGTGCATCTGCTTCAACGCCCAGCTGCTCCGGGGCAACCGCAGCGTCAAGGTCAACGCCACCGGCTTCGATGCGTTCAAGTCCCCGAACTACCCGCCCCTGGCCACGGCCGGCATCAATATCAAATATAACAACAGTTTCATCCACTACGGCTACGACCGCCGCAAGGGCGTCTCCATCCATACCAAACTCGACACCCGCGTATCCGTGCTCAAGCTCCATCCCGGCATCACGGAGCAGGCCGTCCGCGACATCCTGCTCGGGGACGGCTCCCGCGCCGTCATCCTGGAGACCTACGGCGCCGGCAACGCCCCCAGCCGCCCCTGGTTCCTCTCGCTGGTCCGGGAGGCCGCTTCGCGGGGCAAGATCCTGCTCAATGTCACGCAGTGCCTGAGCGGCGACGTGGATATGGATATCTACGCCACCGGCCGGGCCCTGAAGGACGCCGGAGTGGTCTGCGGGCACGATATCACCACCGAGAGCGCACTGGGTAAACTCTTCTATCTGATGGGAGAACACGCAGATAACGAGAAGGTCAAGACCCTGCTCGAGAAAAATCTCAAGGGCGAAATCTCAAAATAAGTATTGATAAATGGAATTTTTTTACTAAATTGCACCGCTTTTAGATTATTACGAATCATAGGATAAATCACAACTAATACATTATCAAATTCATTATGAAAAAGTTTTTCAGGTTTTTGGCAGTTGCAGGCGCTATGGCCTTCTCTGCAAACGCATTCGCCCAGGAGATGAGCGCGGCTGACCTTCTCAGCGGCAGCGAGCAGCCCCTCAACCAGGCTCTCAAGCAGAAATTCATCGAAGGTGGTCCTGCGTTCATGTCCTTGATCATCATCTGCTTGATCATCGGTCTTGCCCTCGCCATCGAGCGCATCCTCTATCTCTCCTTCTCCAAGATCAACACCAAGAAGCTCGTGGAGAAAGTCGAGGCTGCCCTCAACGAAGGTGGTATCGAGAAAGCCAAGGAGGTCTGCCGCAACACCCGCGGTCCGGTCGCCAGCATCTTCTATCAGGGTCTCCTGCGCTACGACCAGGGCCTCGATGTGGTCGAGAAGACGATCGTCTCCTATGGTTCCGTCCAGCAGAGCCAGCTCGAGAGCGGCCTTTCCTGGATCTCCCTGTTCATCGCCATCGCCCCGTCCCTCGGATTCCTCGGTACGGTTATCGGTATGATCAACGCCTTCGATGCCATCCAGGCTGCGGGTGATATCTCCCCGAACGTTGTTGCCGGTGGTATGAAGGTCGCCCTTATCACGACGGTCGGCGGTCTCATCGTCGCCATGATTCTCCAGGTCTTCTACAACTACATCCTCGCCAAGATCGAGAACATCACCATCGACATGGAGGATTCCTCCATCAGCCTGATCGACGTGCTGACCAAGTACAGCGAGAAGAAATAATCCTCAAACCCCGGTTTAAACGACTGAATAATGAAACTCAACAAGATATTCAAGTGGGGAATGGTGGTGCTGATCCTCATCAGCGTCGCTCTCCTGGTGTGGGGTTTCGTGAAGGGCTTTGCAGATGGTGACGTCGCTCTGCCTGCCACGAATGCTCTCCTCACCTGGGCAGCGATCATGATCGGCATCGCCCTCTTCTGCTGGATCGTCATCGGGCTGATCATCAGCGTCGCAAACAATCCGAAATCCCTCATCAAGATGGGTATCGTCCTGGTTGCGGTCGTCGCTGTGGCCCTGGTGGCATACATCCTTGCGAAGGGCAACCCCGTCCCGGGCTATACGGGAACTCCCGTCTCCCAGGGCATGCTCAAACTTACTGATACCATCCTGATCCTCACGGCCATCGCCGGTGTCGGCGCCATTGTTGCCATCATCGTCGGTGAAATCCGTCTGGCCATCGCTAACAAGAAGTAATTATGGCTAAGAAAACACCAGCAATCAATTCGAGTTCTACGGCCGATATCGCTTTCCTGTTGTTGTGCTACTTCCTGATGACCACAACGATGGGTTCGCACTTCGGACTTTCCCGTCGTCTCCCCCCGATGCCTGATCCCAATCAGAAGGTCGAGGACCAGAAGGTCAATCGGCGCAACATCATCGTGGTGAAGATCAACTCTGCCGATAGGATTCTTGCCGGTTCCGATGCCATTGACGTCTCTCAGCTTAAAGACAAGATTAAAGAGTTCATTAGCAACCCCGCCAACGATCCGAACCTTCCTGAGAAGGAAGTGAAGGAGATCGAAGGTTACAGCAAGGGCACCTACCCTGTCTCCAAGGGCGTGATTTCCCTGCAGAACGACCGTGGTACAAGTTACCAGGCCTATATCGCCGTCCAGAACGAACTCGTCAAGGCAGTCAACGAACTGCGTGACGACTTCTCGATGCGCGAGTTCGGCAAGGTTTATACGATGCTCGACGAAGACCAGCAGAAGATCGTCCGCGACTGTATCCCGCAGAACATTTCCGAGGCGGAGCCTAAGGACGTCGGTAAAAGAAGATAATAGGAGATAAGATTATGTCAAGATTCAAGAAAGGCGGCAAAAAAGAAATGCCGGGGATCACTTCCAGTTCCCTCTCCGATATCGTGTTCATGCTCCTGTTCTTCTTCATGGTCACCACGCAGATGCGTGACACCGAGCAGAAGGTCAAAATCACTACGCCTGAAGCATCCGAAGTCGTCAAGCTGGATCGCAAGGACCTCAACTCGTACATCAACATCGGTTCCCCTACCCTGCAGTATCAGGCCCAGTACGGTACCGATGCCCGTATCCAGTTGAACGACGCCTTCCGCACCACGGACGACATCCGCGACTTCGTCGCCGCGGAGCGTGACGCTTTGAGCGAGGCCGACCGCCAGCTCATGACCGTGTCCATCAAGGCTGACCAGGACGTCAGAATGGGTATCGTGACAGATGTTAAGCAGGAGCTGCGACGCTGCTCCGCCCTTAAGATCATGTACTCCGCAAGAAAGCCTGCAAAATAATCCTTTGCAGTATTGAATACGAGCAGCCCCCTTCAACGAGGGCTGCTTTTTAAAATCCATAAATCTAAAATGAAGGAAATACTTCGAACCAAGGTGAAGGACCTGCTCACGATGGAAGCAGGCCGGGAGGTCCTGGCCAAAGGCTGGGTCCGCACGAAGAGAGGGAACAAGGAGATCGCATTCATCGCGCTCAACGACGGATCGACCATCAAGAACCTGCAGATTGTCGTGGACAAGAATGCAGACACGGAACCCCTGCTCGCACAGATCAGCACGGGCGCCTGCATCGGCGTACGCGGCCGTCTGGTGGAATCCGTGGGCAGCGGCCAGGCCGTTGAAGTCCACGCAGAGGAGATCACCGTCTATGGCGGCTGCGATCCCGTGCGCTATCCGCTGCAGAAGAAGGACACTTCTTTCGAGTATCTGCGCACCGTCGCCCACCTGCGTCCCCGGACCAATACCTTCGGCGCCATCTGGCGCCTGCGCAGCCAGATGGCCTTCGCCATCCACGAGTATTTCCACAGCAAGGGCTTCGTCTACGTCCACACCCCGCTGATCACCGCTTCCGACGCGGAAGGGGCCGGACAGATGTTCCAGGTCACGACACTCGACCTCGAGAATGTCCCGCGCGACAAGAAAGGCCGCATCGACTATGCCAAGGACTTCTTCGGCAAGCAGACCAGCCTGACTGTCAGCGGGCAGCTCGAGGGCGAGCTCGGGGCCACGGCCCTGGGCGAGATCTACACCTTCGGCCCGACTTTCCGCGCCGAGAATTCCAACACCCCGCGCCACCTCGCGGAGTTCTGGATGATCGAGCCCGAGATGGCGTTCTATGACATCAAGGACAACATGGACCTGGCCGAGGACTTCATCAAGCACCTGGTGTCCTATGCCCTGGAGCACTGCCTGGAGGATATCCAGTTCCTGAACGACCGCTATGACGGCGAGCTGCTCGAGCGGCTCCGCAGCGTCATCGGCACGGAGTTCGTCCGCCTGGAATATACCGAGGGCATCCGCATCCTCGAGCAGGCCGTGAAGGACGGCGTCCAATTCGAATATCCGGTCGCCTGGGGCATCGACCTGCAGAGCGAGCACGAGCGCTATCTCGTGGAGAAACACTTCGGCAAGCCGGTCATCCTCACGGGCTATCCCAAGGACATCAAGGCCTTCTATATGAAGCAGAACGACGACGGCAAGACCGTGCGCGCGATGGACGTGCTCTTCCCGAAGATCGGCGAGATCATCGGCGGTTCCGAGCGCGAGGCCGACCTGGGCAAGCTCGAGCACCGCATCGACGAGCTGGGGATGAGCCGCAAGAACCTCGAGTGGTACATCGACACCCGCCGCTTCGGCTCCTGCCCGCACAGCGGCTTCGGTCTCGGCTTCGAGCGTCTGCTCCTCTTCATCACCGGCATGTCCAACATCCGGGACGTCATCCCGTTCCCGAGAACTCCTAAAAACGCAGAATTCTAGTTATGTTAGTCATCGGTATCGCCGGCGGATCCGGCTCAGGCAAGACGACCGTCGTCAAAGCCATCACCGAGCAGCTCAACGCCAAGCGGGTGGTGGTCATCCCCCAGGATTCCTACTACAAGGACTCCAGCGACCTCTCCGACGAGGAGAAGCGCGCCCACAATTTCGATCATCCCGACGCCATCGACTGGGAACTGCTCTGCGATCAGCTCCGGGACCTCAAGCGCGGCAAGACCATCCAGCAGCCGGTGTATTCCTACATCTCCTGCTCCCGTTCCAAGACGGAGACGGTGACCGTGGAGCCCGCGGATGTCATCATCATCGAAGGCATCCTGATCTTCACCTGCAAGCGCCTGCGCGACCAGATGGATATCAAGATTTTCGTGGATGCGGACGATGACGACCGCCTGATGCGCGTGATGGCGCGCGACATCACCGAGCGCGGCAAGGACGTCCACTGGGTAATCGAGCGTTACTCGCGCACCGTCAAGCCGATGTACCTCCAGTTCATCGAGCCGAGCAAGCGCTACGCGGACATCATCATTCCGCAGGGCGGGCACAACAAGGTGGCCATCGACATCATCACGGCCACCGTCGAGAAGTCCCTCGCGAAAATCAAATAAGCAGCCCCGTGCGCCGGATCTCCAGCGAAGATAAGGCAGGCATCTACACCACCGTGATCGTCCATCTCGCGGTGGTGATTATCTTGTTGCTGGCAGGTCTGGATTATTCCCTGAAGAAAGAGAACAGCTTCGTGCTGGATTTCTCCAAGCTCGAAGAGAAGGAGCGCCTCCAGGAGGAGGTGGAGCGGCTGCGCAAGGAGGTGGAGTTCAAGGAGAGCATTGCGCGCAAACTTGAGGAGGATCTGGGCTCGGTGCCGATCCGGGGCGTGGCCGTGGACCGGGGCGCCCTGCGGGACGATCGCGGGACGGATGCGGAACAGCTCTACCGCGACGCTGCGCGGCTGCAGGAGGAGCTTTCCAAGGGATATCAGGTGGAACAGGACGACGTGGCCGATCCGGGGCCCGTGGTGCCCCAGAAACAGGAAAAGAAGCAGGAAGCGGTGTATACCGGCCCCTCGGTGGTGTCCTACTACCTGGAGGGGCGCAAGGCCAGCCATTTGCCGATTCCGGCGTATCGTTGCCTGGGCGGAGGGCAGGTGACGGTGCTGATCACCGTCAATCCCGGCGGGACCGTGATCGGGGCCAAGGTGGACGAGGCCGTGTCGTCGACGGACGGCTGCCTGCGCGCCTTTGCCATCCGCGCCGCCCGCTTGTCCAAGTTCTCCGCCAAAGCCGACGCTCCCCCCAAACAGCAGGGCAATATCGTTTACGAATTCATCCCCCAATAGCCCAATAGCTCCGTTGTCGCTATTGGGCTGACGCCTCCGATCCTATTTGATCTTACAGAATAGCAGGGCGTAG
>JAEEVG010000077.1 GCA_016290835.1 Bacteroidales bacterium
TGGATTTGCCGGCGCCGGAGGCGCCCATGATGGCCACGACTTCGCCCTTCCCGGCGCTGAAGTCGATGCCCTTCAGGACTTCCAGGGTCCCGAAACTTTTGTGGATATCGTGGGCTTCGATGATCATCTCTGTATCAGAATTCTTGGACGACGGGACGGCCTTCCAGCCAAGCCACCATATTGAGCACCAGGTAGTTCCAGTTCTGGAAACCCTTGTTCATGATGGGCTCTCCCGTGTCGGGGTTGTAGTATTCGTGCAGGGCGCCCTCCCGGCGGAGATCCTCGCCGAAGAGGGAGACGGTCTTGCGCGCCAGTTCCCGGGCTTCGCGGGTCATCCCGTAGTCCGCAAGGCCGCGCCAGACCATATAGTTGGAGATGCCCCAGATGGGGCCCTGCCAGTTGGAGGGGTTGTGGGTCGCCCGGAGGTTGTACATCGCCTCCTGGCGGGACAGGGTCCGCACGCCGTAAGGCGCGCACCAGGTCCGCTCGTCCAGGAGGTTCTCCCGGACCATCCGCCGTGCCTGCTCCGGCGTGGCGATGCCCGCCCAGAGCGGCATGAAACCCACCCAGCTTCCCAGCCGCTGGATTAGGCAGGGATATTCGCGCGGGGCGCCCTCGTGCAGGACCATCTGCGTGCCGAAAATGGTCTGCGGCTCGCCCGTATAGGGCAGCAGGTTCAGGTCCACCGAGTAGTACATCCCGTCCTTTTCGTCCCAGCACCAGCGGCGCACGGCGTCGCGCAGCGCGTCCGCATCGCCGGCATATTGCGCCGCCGCCTCCGCCAGCCCCAACTCTCCGGCCAGGTAGGAAGCGGCGCGCAGTTCCTTGTACATCAGGCAGTTGAGATAGATCGAGGCGGAACTACCCTTCGGGCGGAAGAAGGTCGACGGGTCATTGTCCACGCCGATGGCCAGGTCGTCCTGCCAGTAGTACAGGCCGGTCCCGGCGTGGCGGTGGTGCTCCGCATAGTTGCGCAGGAAAGCCTGGATCCGGGGGAATCCTTCCCGCAGCCAGTCCACCCCGCAGCCGGTCTGCCGGACCAGGAAGGCGGCGTGCTGGGCGATGCAGGGCTTGTGCATATTGGTTGCGTAGATGTCGGCCGGACGGATCTTGAACGGGTCGGACTTACCGTCCACCACCATCGGCATATAGCCGTCCTCTTCGGAGGTGTAGGCCAGGTAGTTGAGGATGCAGCCCTGCTCAAAGACGAGGGCCTCGGCGCGGTCGGCTTCCGATCCCACGTCGGAGAGGATCTGGCGCAGCGCCACGTCGGAGAGCCAGGAGTCCCAGTCCCACAGCACGTTGGCGTAGGACTTGCTGCCCGGGGTGATATAGGGGTACAGCAGGGCGTCTCCGGTGGGCTGGCGGTACATCTGCTTGTAGTCGGCATAGATGTGTTTCTTGATCAGCGCGCGGTGGGTGCGCGTCGCACGCGCGGGGACGTGCGAGCACGACGCGGCGGCAAGCAGCGTGCAGACAAGCAGGGCGGCCAGCGCCCGGGGCGGGGTGGTTCTCATTTCGGTGGTCGGCGAATGGTTCCGGAAGGTAAAGATAGGAATTATTCGGGAGAAATCACTAACTTTGCCGCCGTTCACGGGGTGTGGCGCAGTTGGCTAGCGCATCTGGTTTGGGACCAGAGGGTCGAAAGTTCGAGTCTTTTCACCCCGACGAGCACGCAGAGAGCGGCCGGCAAAAATGCCGGCCGCTCTCTGCTATTATCTTCTGTCAGAATGTCTTAGCGAATGAACTCTTTCAAGAGTTTGTGCACCAGTTCGTTGACATCCCTGTTCTCGGTAGGATGGGAAGCCAGGGTCGGGGTCTCGTTGACGAAGTGGATGACCTCGTCGGTCTGGCTGTCGACGACCGCGCAGTAAAGGATGTTGCCGTAGGGGTCGCTCACACTATAATTCTTCGAAGGGTTGGTCAAGCCTGAGATGCCGGTGAGCTTCTCGATCGCCGAATCCAGCACCTTGGAGGCGGCCTTCTCGACCTTCTCGCGCTGATAGCCCGCCTTGGTCTGGATATAGCCGTAGGAATAGATCACGATACCGTAGCGGTGGCCGCTGTCAGCGATCAGTTTATGCAGGGATTTCGGAACCCGCATACGACCGATCTTGTTCGGCTCGACATCCGGGAAGTTCCCCATCCACTTCGCAATGTCGGAGTTGGCGTCCTTGTAATCGGCCGGGATGACATCGGAGAAGGGGAAACGCTCCATGCTGATGATGTTGGTGATGATGTTCGTCGCCCTGTCGGAAGACTCCTCTTCGTAATAACCCTTGTTCTCGTCATTATAAACGACTATATAGGAGTAAGGCTGGATGAATGCGAATTCGTCCACGGTGGACAGATTCACATTGGAAGTGGTGTAGCGGGTAGGACCACAGGAGGCAAACCCCAGCGCCATTGCTACCAGCAAAAAGAATTTAATGTGTTTCATATTAATTAGAGATTAGGATTGAGCTTGTGCCATTCCTCGACCGGCGGGATGATGCCCAGACTAATGGTCTCGTCACGCATCTCGCAGAGGTGCTGGTAGGATGCCCAGAGCTCGGCAAGTTCACCGGCCGTGCCATCAGGTTTGAAGTAATGCGCCCCGTGCGCATCGATCACGGACGGCATAGCCATCATCACGTGCTGGTAGTCGTCGTTGTTGACATAGCAGCCGGAAGGCCAGGTGAATTTCTCGCCGCCCATCGCGGCTTCGATCATCTTGACGGCGTTGTAGGCCGGACTCTGGAAGGAGGTGCGGCCGCGGAGGCGCAGGATGTTGGTACCGCCCTGGACCGTCCGGAACTTGATCTCCGCCATTTGTTCAGGGGTGACAGACTTCTTGGTGAAGGGCACGCCGTCGATGACGGCCTTGGACACGAAGACGGCCATCACCTCGCCGTGGCCGCCGTAGGTATAGGCGCCGGACACCTTGCACTGCTGCACACCGAACTCCTGGGCGAGCGCCTCCTGGAGGCGGGTGGAGTCGAGGGCGGACAGGGTGGTCACGCACTCGGGCCGCACGCCGGAGTGGAGCAGGACCACCAGACCGGTCAGGTCAGCCGGGTTGAAGATGACGACGATATGCTTGACATCCGGGCAATAGGCCCTGACATTCTTGCCGAACTCCTCGGCGATCTGGCAGTTGCCCTTGAGCAGGTCCTCACGGGTCATACCTTCCTTTCGGGGAGCACCGCCGGAAGACAGGATGTACTTGGCATCCTTGAATGCGACGGCGGGATCGGTGGACCAGGTCACATTGGCACCTTCGAAGGCGCAGTGGTCGATCTCGGCGAGAACGCCGCGCAGACCAGGTTCATACACATCATATAAGCAAACATTCGGAGTAAGTCTCAACATCAATGCTGTCTGGGCCATATTTGAACCGATCATACCGGCGGCACCGACAATCACCAATTTCTCGTTTGTAAGATAGTTCATATTGCGATTATTGACTTTGCACAAAAAACACGCAAATATACAAAATTTCATTATCTTTGCGTCGTTAAAAGTTTATATGGCCCTATATCTCATCAAAGATCTCGACGACGACTATCACTCGCGGATAGGTGTCTGGCAGATCACGGAGACCGAGGAAGAACTTCGCTCGCTCTCATCCATTCCCTCCGACGAACTGGAGGAAATTTCCTACATCAAAAGTGAATCCCTGCGCAAGCAGAAACTGGCCGTCAGGGCCCTTCTGGACGCGCTTTTCGAGGAGAAGGTGTACCTGAGCCACCACGACAACGGCAAGCCCTACATCGAGAACTCCGCGATGAATATCAGCATCACCCACACTCCCCGCTACGTGGCCGTGATCCTCAATCCCACCGATGAGGTGGGCATCGACTGCGAGTCGCTCGACCGTGACTTCTCCGCCGTCAAGAAAAAGGCCCTCTCCGAGGACGAGATCGAAGAGGTCGAGGACCTGGACGAGGACGAACGCAACGAGCAGCTGGCCATCTATTGGTGCGCCAAGGAAGCCGTTTATAAGAAAATGTCGCAATACAAGGTGGATTTCGCCGAGCAGATCGAGATCGAGGATTTCCGGATGCGCGGCGAGGGCGAACTGGAAGCCACCTTCACGGACAAGGATGGTTACGAAGAAGAGCTCTCCCTGGAGTACATCATCTTCGACCGCCACGTCCTGGTCTGGGTCGTCGGCTAGGGCCGCGGCCGCAGCCAAGTTTCCGGATTCTCCGGCGTCTTCTCTTTCCAGACTTCAAAATGCAACTGGGTCTGGCCGTCGATTACGTCCACGCGGCCCAGGACCTGGCCGGTGCTGACCTTGTCGCCGGCCTTGACATTCACCTGCCCCAATTTGCAATAGAAAGTAAAATAGGTGCCGTGCTGAACCAGCACGCAGCGCCCGTAGCCGGGCATCACGATCACGCGTTTGACCTCCCCGTCATAGACGGCAGAAACGGCCGCGTCGCGGCTCAGACCGATGTTGACGCCGTTGTTGGCCGGCATCACGAGGGTGGTATAGACGGGGTGATTGTGTTTGCCGAAGCGCTCCACCACGGGTCCGTCCGCCGGCCAGGGCAGCTTGCCCTTGTTGGCGGCGAACTCGCCGGATAGCTTGATATCCACGGCCTGGGCCTGGGTCTGGGCAGCCGTCTGCTTCCCACCCTTCTTGGCCGCCTCTTCCTTCTTCCGGGCTTCTTCGATGGCCTGCGCGATGATGCGCTGGATTTCACGGTTGAGCGCTTCCACCTGCTTGCGCTTGGACTCCAGCTGGCGCTGGTAGAGGTTCTTGTCCTTCTTGAGGCTGGCGACCAGCCGGTCCGAACGGAGTTCCTCCCGGCGGAGCCCCTGCAGCTCCTGCTCGTGGGCGGCGCGGATCGCTTCGGCCTCCTGCCGGAGGGTGTCCAGACGCCGGAGATCCTCGTCCAGTTCGGCGCGCATCTGTTTCATCTTGCGCGCCTGGGAATTCATCTCCCCGGACAGCCCGCGCAGGTAGGCGTAGCGGCGGGAGGCCTGGCCGAGGTCCTTGCTGGACAGCAGGTAGCTGTACCACACGCGCGCGTCGCGATTCTTATAGGCATTGCGGACCAGGCGGTGAAAGTATTTCTCCAGGGTGGAGATCCGTTCCTGGAGGCGGTCCGCCTCGGCCTGGCGCAGGGCGATGGTATCCTTGATGCGCTGCACCTCGGCCGCGCTCTCCTCCACCAGGCTGCGCCGCGAACTGATCTGGCGGCGGACCAGGGTCAGTTCGTTGAGGGCGTTGGTGCTCTTGGAAGAATTTTCCTTGATCTGCTGCTCGAGCTGGGCGATCTCCTTCTGCAGGGCGGCTCGGCGCGACTCCTGTTCGGAGGTGTTCTGGGCGCGCAGCGCACGGGCGCCGAGCATCAGGACGGAGAGGGCCGCAAGGATGCGAAGGAGTCTGCTCATTGATTCTTCTGTTCCGCGAGATTCTTGTAATAGGTAGCGAGTTCCTGCTCGCCCAGGGCCTCGAGGACCTTGGAATAATGCTCCAGGACGGTGGCGCTGTCCCGGCCGCCGTAGAGCATCGCATGCTTGAAATAAGGTTTGGCCTCCTTGGGCCTGTGCAGCAGGTACAGCAGCCAGCCGTAGGTGTCGAGATAGGTGGCATTGTCGGGCTCGAGTTCGATGGTCCGGCGGCTCATCTTGAGGGCTTTCCGGAGGGACTTGCCTTCCAGGGAGAGGTAGTAGGCGTAGTTGTTGAGCACCGAGGTGCGGTCGGGATCGACCTTGAGGGCCTCCTCGTAGGACTCGTAGGCCTTCTTCTTGTCGCCCATCTCCTGGTACCAGACGTCCCCGGCGATGGAGAGCGCCTCGCCCAGGTGCTCGTTATTCCCCTCCTCGCGCGCCAGCGCGGCCATCGCATCGCACTGCGCGAGCACGGCGGGCCAGTCCTCCTTGATATAACACATCCGGAGCTTGAGCAGCTGGATATTGTAGTCCTCGGGGTGCATCTCGAGATCCAGGTCCACCAGGCGGTTGATCGTCTCGCCCCAGACCCAGTAGAAGGGCGAGTCGATGTTGTCCATCACGGCCGTGAGGTAGTTGCTCTTGACCGCGGGGCGGACATCCTCGTTGCGGATGAAATCCTCCAGGCTCGAGAAGAAGGGGACATACTTGCCCATCCTGCGGTACAACTCCGTCCGCCCGAGCTGCGCGGGGGCGTAACCCGGGTCCATCTCCAGGGCCTGGGCATAGTAGCGGAGGGCCAGGGAATCCTGCCGCGCCGCCACCTTGGCGTCCGCCACCATCGAGAGGGTGTTGGCATTGTTGTAGAGCGCGGGGTTCATCTTGATGAGCTTCTCCAGGCAGTCCCCCGCCCGGACCTGGTCCCCGCGGGCGTCATAGAGCGTGGCCAGGGCATAGACGTACCAGGTGTTGAGGGAATCTTTCTGAACGGCGGCGAGGAGGTGCTCCTCGGCCGGTTCGAGATCCTGGAGGGCGAGTTCACAGAGGCCGAGATAGTAGTTGACAGCATCGTCTCCGGGGTCTTGCGCGTGCAGCAGCTGGAGGGTCTGGCGCGCCTGTGCGTAATGCCCTTCGGCATACTCCGCCGTGGCTCTCAGGAAGAGGTCCGTGCCTCCGTCGGGCACCTGCGCGAGCAGGATGCCACAGAGCGACAACAGGGCCAACAGGAGAACGGTCTTACGCATAGTGAACACAAAATTATGTATTTTTATGAGAAAAATTGGCTATTTTAGCACGAAAAATTTTTTCGGGCAGCAAGATGCAACTTTTCGGCAACAAAAAGCATCTTAACACTCGGGAAACAGAATGGATCGAAGGGGCGAAGCGCGGCGACCGCCGCAGCCAGAAAGCCATCTACGACCTCCTGTCCGCCAAAATGTTTGCAGTTTGCCTGCGCTACATGGGCGACCGGGATGTCGCGGAGGATATTCTCCAGGATGGTTTCGTGACCCTTTTCTCCAAACTGGACAGCTACTCGGGAGACGGTTCTTTCGAAGGCTGGGCCCGCAAGATCTTTGTGAACACTGCACTGATGAGCCTCAGAAAGAAGGATGCGCTCAAGAACTCGGAAGATGTCGACATCGCGTGGAACATCACCAGCGACGATCCCACCGCCATCCAGCGGATCGGCTACAACGATCTGTTGAAGATGATCGCTTCCCTCCCGCCGGGCTTCCGGACGGTCTTCAACATGTATGTGATCGAAGGGTATTCACACAAGGAGATCGCCGAGTCGCTCGGGATTTCCGAGACCACGTCCCGCTCCCAGCTCCAGCGGGCCCGCGTGCTATTGCAAACAAAGATTAAAGAAAGGTATTAAGATGCAAGATAACCATTCCAAGGATTTCGATCTCCAGTTGAGATCGATGCTTGAAGATGCGGAGGTGAAGCCTTCACCCCGCGTCTGGAGAGGTGTATCTGCACGCCTCGACGCCGACAAGGCGCCCGCAACCGCCCCCTGGGCCTGGATGAAATGGGCCGGTATGGCCCTGGCCGCAGCGGCCGCCATCGCCCTGGGTGTCTTCTTTTCCACCACTCGCACCTCAATTCCAACCATTCATCATAACCAGGAGCAAGCATTGCTTGCAGAGGCCGGCGAGCCTGCCGGGGATCTGACGGACGTCACATCTCCGGAGGCCTCCGTGCCCGGGGACGCGGCGGCACAGACCGCAGAGGAGCGTCCCGTACGCCGGAGCACCGCCGCGAGGCGGGCTGCCGGACAACCGGTCGAAAGCGCGGAAGCTGCCGTCCCTGCGGACGAGCCGGCTTCCGCATCGACCGACGTGCAGCAGGAGCCTGCCCCGCAAGCCGCCCCCGTGCAGGAGCGGAAAGTCGAGCAGCAGCGCAGCCGCCCGGCCACGACCGAGCCTTTCACCGATCCTTTCGCTGAGACCCCGGTCAAGCGCGCCGCCCGGCCCCGCATCGCCCTCTATGCCCAGGGCGCCCTCGGGAGCAACGATTCCGATTTCCGTCCCGCACCCACCGCCTGGATGGCACCGGGTGCCGAGGCCGGCTTCTCCGAGCTCAGCAGTTCGACCTACGGCGTGCCCTTCACCATCGGTATCGGCGCCCGCTTCTACCTGCAGCCCCGCCTGTCCATCGCCACGGGTCTTGATTATTCCCTGCTGACCCGCAGCTTCACCGGCAGTTTCAACAACGAGTCCGGAAGCGTTTCCCACTCGCTCCAATACCTGGGCGTGCCCCTCAACCTCTATTACGACATCGTCTCCGCAGACCGCATCAAGTTCTATGTCTATGGCGGCGGCGAGGCCGAGTGGTGCATCTCCAACAAGTACCGCCTGTTCGGCAATCCCGACATCATCCGCCGCTATCCGGTGGAGGGCCTGCAATTCTCCGTGGGCGGCGGCCTGGGTGTCGAATTCCGGCTCACCAACCTGCTTGGCATCTATGTAGATCCCGGCGTGAAATACTATTTCCCCGGCAACCAGCCGCGCAGCATCCGCACCGACAAGCCGCTGCTGCTCAACTTCGACGCCGGCTTACGCTTCAATTTCTGACATCAAAAAGGTCAAAAACCGAAAGAATCGTATTTTTTGTGATATGGCTCCGCGAAAAGAGATAATTCTTATCGCGGAGTTTTACTTTTTTGTGCTCTTTTGCAGGAAACGAACCTGCTATGAGAACACCTTCTTTCCTG
>JAEEVG010000025.1 GCA_016290835.1 Bacteroidales bacterium
GCAACATCGGCACGCGCGAGACGATCGGGGCCCTCAAGGCCATCGACGACTTCCGTTTCCTGGTGAACTTCATCGCCACCACCATCGAGGTGGAGAACTTCGAGTCCAAGATCCAGCTCCTCGAGTATGACGATGTCAAGGTGCGCGCCCTCAAGCTCCTCAGCATCCTGGAGGTGCAGGTGGAGCTGATGAAGATCAAGCAGGAGATCAACCAGAAGGTCAAGAGCGAGATCGACCAGCAGCAGCGCGAGTACTACCTCAACAACCAGCTCCGCACCATCCAGGAGGAGCTCGGCATGGACGATGCCGAAGAGTTCGACAAGTTCCGCGAGCGGGCCGCCGCGAAGAAGTGGCCCAAGCAGATCGGCGAGGCCTTCAACAAGGAGCTCGCCAAGCTCGAGAAATACAACCCTTCCTCGCCGGACTACAGCGTCCAGTACAACTACCTCGAGTTTATGCTCGACCTCCCCTGGGGCGAGATGAGCAAGGACAACCTGGACCTGCAGAACGCCCAGAAGGTCCTCGACGAGGACCACTACGGGCTCGACACGGTCAAGGACCGCATCGTCGAGTACCTGGCCGTGCTCAAGCTCAAGGGCAATATGAAGTCGCCCATCCTCTGCCTCTACGGCCCTCCGGGCGTGGGCAAGACCTCCCTGGGCAAGTCCGTGGCGCGGGCCCTCGGGCGCAAGTACGTGCGCATCGCCCTCGGCGGCATGCACGACGAGGCCGAGCTCCGCGGCCACCGCAAGACCTATGTGGGCGCCCTCCCGGGCCGTATCCTGAACGGCATCGCCCGGGCCGGCACCTCCAACCCGGTGATCGTCCTCGACGAGGTGGACAAGCTCGCCGCCGACTTCAAGGGCGACCCTTCGTCCGCCCTGCTGGAGGCGCTCGATCCCGAGCAGAACTCCACCTTCCACGACAATTACCTCGACCAGGACTACGACCTCAGCAACGTCCTGTTCATCACCACGGCCAACAGCACCGCTCCCATCCAGCCGGCCCTGCTGGACCGCATGGAGCTGATCAACGTGACGGGCTACCTGGCCGAAGAGAAGATGGAAATTGCCCGGAAATTCCTCGTTCCCAAGCAGTTGAACGAGCACGGCATCCCCAAGAGCGGGCTCAGGATCGACAAGGCGGCCCTGGGGGCCATCATCGATGAGTACACCCACGAGTCGGGCGTGCGCGGCCTGGAGAAGCAGATCGCCAAGATCGCCCGCGTCACGGCGAAGAAAATCGCGATGGGCCAGGACTATCCCAAGACCATCAAGAAAGAGCACCTCAAGGAATACCTCGGCCTGCCGACCAATTTCCACGACCTGCAGAAGGGCAACGAGGCCCCGGGCGTGGTGACGGGCCTGGCGTGGACCCAGATGGGCGGAGAGATCCTCTTCGTGGAGAGTTCCGTCTCGGGCGGCAAGGGGGTGATGAGCATGACCGGCAACCTCGGCGACGTGATGAAGGAGTCGGCGACCATCGCCTACCAGTACATCAAGGCCCATCCCGAGATGGCCGGCCTGACCTCCGAGCAGTTCGCCGCCAAGGACATCCACGTCCACGTGCCCGAGGGCGCCACGCCCAAGGACGGACCCTCCGCGGGCATCACGATGGTCAGCTCGATGGTCTCGGCGCTGCGCGGCCAGGCCGTCCGGCACGGCATCGCGATGACCGGCGAAATGACCCTGCGCGGGCGCGTGCTGCCCGTCGGGGGCATCAAGGAGAAGATCCTCGCCGCCAAGCGCGCGGGCGTCCGCACCATCGTCATCTCCGAGGACAACCGCAAGGACATCGAGGACATCAAGGAGATCTACATCAAAGGCCTCGAATTCCACTACGTCAAGGACATCCAGGACGTCATCAACTTCATCTTCTAGACCCGCCGGCGGCAGCAAACTCGCCCCCGGAGAGCAGAAAAGCAGCTGTCGCTAAATGCTCTCCGGGGGCGAGCCTGCTGTCCGCCTACAGTTTCCAGTCGATAGGGGTCTGGCCGCGGAAGGTGAGGTAGTCGTTGCAGCGGGAGAAGTGGCGGCAGCCGAAGAAGGCGCCGCGGGCCAGCGGAGAGGGATGCGCGGCCTCGAGGACGAGGTGGCGCGAGGCGTCGATGAGCGGCGCCTTACTGCGGGCGTAGGCCCCCCAGAGCAGGAAGACGACCCCGTCCTGCCGCTCCGACACCGTGCGGATCACCGCATCCGTGAAAGTCTGCCAGCCGATGGCGCTGTGCGAAGTAGGCTCCCCCGCCCGCACAGTCAGCACCGCATTGAGCAGCAGCACCCCCTGACGCGCCCAGGGCGTCAGATCCGGACTGCCGGACATCCGGATACCCAGATCGGACTCGATCTCCTTGAAGATGTTCTTGAGCGAAGGCGGCGCGGGCACGCCCTGCGGCACGCTGAAGCACAGGCCCATCGCCTGCCCGAAACCGTGGTAAGGATCCTGGCCGAGGATCACGACCTTGGTACGGTCGAGCGGGCAGAGGTCGAAAGCCCGGAAAATCTGGCCGCCGGGCGGGAAAATGCGGCGGCCGGCCGCCTTCTCCGCGTGGAGATATTGCACCAGGTCCGCGAAATACGGCTGATCGAACTCGGATTGGAGCGCCTGACGCCAGGAATCTTCGATTTTCACTGTCATATTCCAAATATACACATTTTTATGTAAATTTGTATTTATGAATACGATTGCACTGTTCCCGGGCTCTTTCGACCCCTTCACCGCGGGACATCTCAACATCCTCGGCCGCGCCCTGACCATGTTCGACACCGTCGTCGTGGCCGTGGGTATTAACCAGGACAAGCGCGGCTTTTTCACCAACGAGCAGAAGCTGGACATCATCCGCCAGGCCACGGAGTCGTTGGGCGACCGCGTCCGGATCATCTCCTACGACTGCCTGACCATCGACATCTGCCGCCAGCTTGGCATACGCCACATCGTGCGGGGCACGCGCAATATGATGGATTTCGACAATGAGAAGGCCATCGCCGACGCCAACCGCCGCCTGGCCCCGGAGATCGAGACCATCATCATCCCGACCGCCCAGGAATTCGCCCACATCTCCTCCTCGGCCGTCCGCGACCTGCTCCGCCATCACGGCGACACCAGCCAGTTCCTCCCCGAAGGGATCGTCCTGCCCGACACGCTGTGAGCCTATGCGCCGCCTGATCCTCCTCCTGCTCGCCCTCGGGCTCTGCCTGCATCTCGGCGCCCAACCGGACACCACGGGCCGCTATGCGCCCCTGGACAGCCTGCTCACGCAGTTCTACGGGGCGCTGGAGCGCGAGGAGATCTCCGTCAAGAATAATGAATTCGACAGCCTCATCGAGAGCTGCCGCGATTCGCTGACGCGCCAGCACGTCGCGCTCGCGATCTTCGACCACTACCGCTACAGCCGCGTGATGGGCGAAGAGGCCGTGGCCGTCCACATCTATGACGAATGGATTGCCTCCGGCAAAGTGAAGACGCGCAGCGAATTCGAACTCTTCGAAGCAGAACGCTTCAGCCTGGAGAACCGGAACACCCTGATCGGGATGCAAGCCCCGCAGATCACGCTCCGCACTCCCTGCGGCGGACGCCGCACCATCCCGGAAGGCAAGCGTCCCGCCGTGCTCTTTTTCTACTCACCGAACTGCTCCAAATGCCGCCTGGAGACCTATGTCCTGCCCACCGTACTCGCCGAAGTGGATTTCCCGATGGACTTCTACGCCATCGACGTGGATGCGGACCGCAAGGACTTCCGCGCCTTCCGCAAAGCGATCAAGACCGACAACCGCAAGGTCAGGATCGTCCACCTCTGGGACCCGAAGAGCGAATCCACCCTCCTGCTGGACTACGGCGTGTTTTCCACGCCCAAGGTATTCGTGGTCTGGGAAGACGGCGAAATCCTGGGACGGCGGCTGGAGATGGAGAACCTGCAGCAAATCATTCAATATATCAATATGCTCTATGGCCAAGAGAAAGAAGAGTAGCAAGAAATTCACCAACGTGGACCCGGCCTACCTCGACAAGCAGCGGGCCTCGCTCCGGCGCATCCACCGCAAGTCCGTGCTCTTCAACGCACAGGAGCTTGCGGCCATCGACACCTATTGCAAGCGTTTCAGGGTATCGTCCCGCTCCGCCCTGATCCGCCAGGCCGTGATGGAACACGTCCTCGCCGGACTCGACGAGAGCCATCCGAAGCTGTTCTAGCGCCGTTTCCCGGGCAGGAAAAGCCGCACGAGAAGCACGGCGGCGAGCAGCAGGAACACGAGGGTGCACACCCGGCCGACCACGTCGCCGTGGCGTACGAAAGCGGTCTGCGCCGAACTCAGGTGCACCAGCGAAGACAGGGTCCCGCGCGTCCACCAATCCGTCTGGGACAGGATTTCGCCCCGCTGATCGATAAAGCAGGAGATGCCGGTGTTGCCGCAGCGGGCAATGTCGCGCCGCAGTTCGATCGCCCGCAGGCGGGCATAACTGAGATGCTGCCGGTAGCCCGGGGTATTCCCCCACCAGGCATCGTTGGTGATCACGGTCATCGCCTTCGCCCCCGCACGGACATATTCCGCCGCATATTCCCCATAGACAGACTCATAGCAGATGGCGCAGCCGATCGGGATGCGCCCGGGTCCGAAGTGCAGCAGCGAGACTCCGTCCTGCCCCACGCAGCGGCCCATCAGACCGCCCACGCCCATTTTTTTGGAAAGCCAGTCGTCCAGCGGGGCGAAAATCCGGGGATAGGGCGTCAATTCCGTCCCCACCACCAACTTGCTTTTGTGATAGATTTCCGGTTCCTCCCCGGGTCGGACCATCAGGGCGCTGTTGTGCGAGAGGACCCAGCCGTCGCCGAAGGGGCGGGCCAGGATGTCCGGGGCGGCACGCGTCTGGAAAATCTCATAGGTGCTGGCCCCGAGGAGCATTTCCGCACCGGGATGCTCTCCCAGGAAACGCTGGACGCGCTGGAGGGTCGGGGAGCTCTGCGGATCATCCAGGAACACGTCGCCGGTGAAGGTCTCCGGGCCGAGCAGCAGCACCGGGGTGGCGGGCCGGCCTGCGAGCGCGCCCTCGAACTCATCCAGCAGGACGGTCGTCTGGGCGGACTGGGGCAGGGACTCGAATTTCTCGTAGGGGTCGAAGTTCGGCTGCCCGATCACCACATCCACCGTGCCCTCCGAGCGCTCCTCATAAGCGGAATAGATGAGCTTGGAGACGAGCACGGGACCCGCGACCGCCAGGACGATGCCCACGGAAGCGCATCCGCGCGCCAGATCGTTCCAGCGCTGCCAGCGCCCGTCACGAAGGGCCGTCATCAGGCCGAAAACCCCGAGGTTGCACAGCCAGACCCAGAGCGATCCCCCCATCATCCCGGTGTATTCATACCACTGGACGGTACGGGTGCTCTGCGCGAAGGCGCCGCCGAGCGTGAGCCAGGGCCAGGAGATCTGCACGTCGAAATAATGCCGTTCCCAGGCGATCCACATCACCGCCAGGAAAAGATAAGGCAGGACCCCGTGGAGCCGCTTCTTCGCCAAACGGAAAAGCAGCCAGACCAGCAGCATCTGCGCCGCGTTCGCGACGATGGCGAACAGGCCGCCGCCCACCGTGGCGTTGCACACCCAGAAGGTAGTGGCGGCGTTCCAGGCCAGGAACGTCGCGGCGGGATACATCCACCGGCAGCGGAGCTTCTCGCGCTCCGCAAACGCATCCACGTACAACAGGGGTACGAAAGCGACCAGCGCGAGCGCGCCGGTGTGCGGAACCAGCCAGGGCAGGCTGAGCAGCAGGGCCGACAGGGCCGTGAGCAGCCAGAGAAGGGTCTGCGGTCGTCTCATCATTCTTCGGGCATCTGACCGCTGTACCTCCGCCATTTGTCCAGGAGGGCGGTCATATCCTCCGGAAGGGTGGAATCGAATTGCAACCATTCACCCGTACGCGGGTGCAGGAAACCCAGGGTCTTGGCGTGGAGCGCCTGCCGGGGGCAGATCTCGAAGCAGTTGTGGATGAACTGCTTATATTTGGCGTAGATGGTTCCCTTGCGGATCTCGCTGCCGCCGTAGCGCTCGTCGTTGAAGATGGGATGCCCCAGCTGGGACATGTGGACGCGGATCTGGTGGGTGCGGCCGGTCTCCAGCTTGCACTCGACCAGGGTCACGAAGCCGAAGCGCTCCAGCACCTGCCAGTGCGTGACGGCGCGCTTGCCGTGGTCTTCGTCCGCAACGGCCTTGAAGCGAAGGCGGTCCGAGGGGTCGCGGCCGATGTAGCCCTCGACGGTGCCCGCTTCCTCGCGGAGATCACCCCATACGATGGCCTGGTAGCGGCGCTCGATGCTGTGCTCGAAGAACTGCCGGGCGAGCTTCAGCTGGGCTTCGTCGTTCTTCGCGACGGCGAGCAGGCCGCTGGTGTCCTTGTCGATGCGGTGCACCAGGATGCCCATCCGCTCGTCCATCGCCTCGCTGTCGGCGCTGAGGCCCAGGTGATGCGCCAGGGCGTTGACCAGCGTGCCCTCGTAGTGACCGTGGCCGGGATGGACCACCATCCCCGCCGGCTTGTTGAGTACCAGCACATCCCCGTCTTCATAGACAATATTCAAGGGGATGTCCTGCGGGATGATCTCCAGCCCGCGGCGCCGGTAGGGCATCACGAAACGGATGATATCTCCCGGGCGGACGATGTAGTTGGCTTTGACCGTAGTCTCCCCCACCCGCACATAGCCCTCCTTGAAGGCCTGCTGGATGCGGTTGCGGGAGGTGTCCTCGAGATGGGTGGACATATACTTGTCAATCCGGACAGGGGCCTGTCCCGGGTCCACTTCCAGGCGGAAGTGCTCGAACATCTCCTGCGGTACCTCGGGGCTCATTTCTTCGAGGAGGTCTGGGCCGGAACCTTGGAGGGATCGTTGGTCAGCGAAAGGGTCACTTCGCTGCCGAGGCGGACCTTCTCGGAGGCGGAGGGACGCTGCTGGTAGACCACGGCGCTGACGGAGTCGGCGTAGGTCTTGACCGTCTCGTCAAAGTGTAATTTGCCCAGGTTGAGCGAGCTCTCCTGCGCGAGGTCCACGGCGTGGAGATACGGCTTGCCGACGAGTTTGGGGGTGTAGGTCATGTTGTCGTTGGGGCTCATACCCACCACGAGGTTGATCGTGGTGCCGCTGGCCAGGCGCGTGCCGGCCTTGATGTCCACTCCGCCGCGCTGCTGGCGGAGGACGTTGTTGGTGGCGATGTCCCGGACATAGATCAGGCGGCCCAGCACGAGGCCGTTGCGGATCAGCTCCGCTTTGGCCTGGCGCATCGAGTAGCCGACCAGGGCCGGCATCACCACCTCCTTGGGTACGGTGGTATTGGTGGTCAGGCGGATGCGCCGGCCGCGCTTGACGCTCTCCCCGGGGTCGGGGGTCTGGAGATAGACCGCGCCCGGCTTGAGCCGCTTGACGTAGACCGAATCCGTCACGAGCACCCTCACACCTGCACTCGAAGCGACTTTCTGCGCCTCCTGCAGGGTCATATTGGTGAAGTCCGGCACCGTGATCTCCCGGCCGTGCTGGGTGATGACCGCGAGCAGCACGCTCGCAAGCAGCACCACAGCGGCCACGAAGGCAGCGGCGAGCAGGAGGTTCTTGACGATCCAGTTGTTGAGTAATGACTTCTTCTTGGTATCCATTGTCAATTTCCAATTAGCATCAAAATGCCCCGCACCAGCAGGACGACGGCGAAGGCGCACACCAGCGCACCCGCCACGCGGCTCACGATCCGCAGGGTCCGCTCCTTAATCCGCAGGAAGCGCGCGAGCAGCCCGCTCACGACCAGCCAGTACAGCGCTTCGCCCGCTCCGATCAGCACGGCGAGCAGGGGCAGTGGAGCACTGGACCCGGCTCCGAGGCCGAAAGCCGTCAGCAGGGCCAGCATCGTGGCCAGCGCCGCCGGATTGGACAGGGTGCTGACGAAAGCCTGGGTCACGCAGCTCCAGTCCGAGAGCTGCCGCTTCTCCTCGGGCAGGGTCAGGGAGACCTCCCGGAAGAACATCCCCGCGCCGATCGCCCCGATGATTACCCCGCCGGCCAGCATGAAGATGGCCTGGTGGGAGAGCACGAAGTCCTTGATCAGCTCCAGGGTCAGCAGGCCCACGGCCGCATAGACCATATCGCCTGCCGCAGCGCCGAGTCCGACCATCGCCCCCTTGCGCCGCGAATGGCAGAGGGTCCGCTGTACCACCATCACGAAGATGGGGCCCACGGGCACGGCGGCGATGATGCCGACCAGCAAGGCTTTGAGCAACTCTATGATCACAACCTGCAAAGATACAAAAAGCGGTTTGCGTTTGCAAACCGCTTTTTGTATCAAGAGATCGGGAAAGACTGGATCTAAGGACGGCCGCCGAAGCCGCCACCCATTCCGCCGCCGCCCATCATGCCGCCGCCCATGCCGCCACGCATGCCGCCGCCCATGCCGCCGCCACGGTTGCCGCGACCGCCTCTGCGGCCGCCGAAGTTGCCGAAGTTGTAGGAGAAGGAGAGCAGGACGTAACGGCCGAGCGTGTTGCTCAGGCTTTCAGTATGCTGGGCGCTGCTGTCGGTCACGCTGAGGGCGCGGGACTGGGCCAGCAGGTCGGTCACGGACAGGGACAGGGTCACGGCGCCGATCCGCTTGTTCACCGTCATATTGACGAGGGTCTGCGGAGTGGGATTGGTCGTGTAGCCGTTGTACCAGAAATAGTTGGCATCCGCCTGGACATCCATCCCGGCTGCGATCCAGTTCCAGGTGAAATCGAAGCTGACGTTGTTGCGCCAGGTCATCGTCGGCGTCAGGTCGCGGGAGGTAGCGGCCTTGCCGGTCTGGATATAGGAGGTGCGGCTCATGTTGGTGTTGCCGCTCAAGTTCATCGACACATAGGCGCCGCGGTAGGTCAGGCGGAGCATCTGGGACATGTTGATGTTATTGGTCGTGATGCCCACGATGTGCGCATTGTGGTACACCGGGTCGTTGAACTGCGCGATGAACCAGTCCATGAACTCATAGAAGCCTTCATCGGTGTACTTGCTCATGTCCACGTTCACGCCTTCAAAGGAGAAGGACTGGCGCCAGTTGGCGCTACCCTGGTTGCTGATGGAGAACTCGGAGCGGCCGATGGGGATGTTGAAGAAGTAGTTGCCGCCGGCGTTGCCGATGGTCGGGCTGTTGAAAGGCATGGTGTAACGGCCGCCGTTGGTGCCGGTGATGGCCAGCGTCGAGATCGGGTTCTGCGTGAAACCGCCGTTGATACGGAAGTTGGCGGAGATGAACTTCTCGCGGTTGTTGTAGCGGACGTTGGTGTTCATGTTGTGGTTGAAGTACGGCGTCAGGGTCGGGTTACCGAAACGCACGTTCAACGGGTTGGTATAGTCCGGGACCGGCATGAGGTCGGAGGTCTCAGGCTGGTTGGAAGTACCCCGGTAGTTGAAACGGAGGTTCCAGTTGTCGCTGGGGTTCCAGGTCAGCATCGCCTGCGGGGAGAAGTTGAAGCGGTTGTCCTCGTACTTCTGCGGTTTGAGCTGGCCGGTCGTCTTGTCGTAGACGTCGGAATACGTGTAGGTGTAGTTCGGCATGGCGGTGAAACCGGCCTGCATGTGGAACTTGTCGTTCTGGAAGAGGACGTTGCCGCCGATATCGTGGCGCCGGTTGACGCGCTCCGTGGCGTTGGTATTCTGGAGATCGAGCACATCGGGGCCCTGCAGCAGGTCATAGGTCTTCTTGTCGGACTTGGACTTGTTCCAGGAGAAGTTATAGTTGGCCTCGAGGTAGAAGTAGTTGCCGAGGGGCTCGGTGTAGGTCATCCGGGCGGTGGTCTGGTAGCTGTTCGACCCGTTAACGGAATGCTGGTAGAGATGCGTCTGGCCACCCTGCTCCACATATTCGGTCAGGTTGTTGTTGATGGCATCGGAGGAGTTCTTGCTGAAGCTATAGCGGACGTTCGCCGTGAGGGTACGGCCCGGGATGCCGAGACGCTGCCGGTAGAGGGCGTAGCCGGAGGTGCTGAAATTCTTGCCGGCGCTGGAGCTGTTCGTCGTAGCCTTGTTCTGCTGGACCAAGGTACCGCCGCTGTCACGCCAGGAATCGCTGTTGCCCATCGAGGCGCTGGTATTGTTGCCGAAGCTCACTTCCGGCTCGAAGATGATGTTCGCATTGTCGGAGAACTTGTGCTCGAGACGGAGGCCGAAGCTGTGGTTGTCCCGGGTCGAGTTGCTCTGTGAATGGCTGTTTTGGATCTGGTCGTAGTTGACGAGTTTGTTGGTCGAGGACCGGTCGTTCAGCGACTCATTACTGTTGTGGTTGTAGTTGTAGTTGCCGCCGATCTGCATACGGCCGTCAAAGGCTTCCGTGGCAGCGTTGAGGCCGCCGCCGTAGGAGGTGGAGATGCCGCCTCCGCCGCCCATGCCACCGCCGCCGAAGCCGCCGCCGGGACCACCGCCGAAGTTGCCGCGGCCGCCGCCGCGCCCGCCGTTGGTGTTACCGCCGTTGAGGATGAGGCTGAGCTGGGTCTTCTGGGTGAACTTCCCGAGGAACATGTTGCCGACATAGCGCCAGTCGTTGAGGTCGCCCTCGCCCGCCGGGACGTCGTGGCCCACACCCAGGGTGGCGCGGCCGATCAAACCTTGCATCGCACCGGGCTGGACGGAGAGGTCGATGACCGTCTCCTCCTCACCGTCGTCGATGCCGGTGAATTCAGCCTGCTCGGACTTCTTGCGGATGACTTTCAATTTGTTGACGACCTTGGCCGGAAGGTTCTGGGTGGCCACATTGGGATCGTTGAGGAAGAAGGTCTTGCCTTCGATCGTGATCTTGCGGATGGTCTCGCCGTTCGCGGTGATCGTGCCGTTGTCGTCCACCTCGATGCCCGGCATCTTCTTGAGCACGTCGATGAGGTTGTCGGTGTCGGTCGGGTTGAATGCCGCGACGTTGTACTCGACCGTATCCTTCTTGATGATGATCGGGTTGCCGAGTGCGGTGACTTCGGCGGCATCCAGTTGCTCGCTGTCGACCTTCATCTTGATCTGCTCCAGGTTGATGAGTTTGGACTCCATCTTGACCGGGGCTTCGTAAGCAATGTAGCCCATCAGTTCGGCCTTGATGGAGTACGAGCCGTTGCGGACGGATTCAATGGTAAACTCACCTTTATCGTTGGAGAGAACATACTTGGTGGGACGGGATTGTCCGTCGCGGGTCAGGGAGACGGTGGCGAAACCCAAGGCTTCCCCTGTCGACTCATCGACCAGGACGCCCTTGATAGAGTTCTGGGCAAACAAGCAAAATCCCAGAAACATCCCTGCGGAAAGCAGGAGGACTTTCTTGAAAAACATACGGTTACTTTTTTACGCGCTCCGGATTTGATGCTACGAACTTTTCCCAACTCGTGGCGGCTTGAACGGTGGCAAGCGGGCTGGTCAACTGGTAAAAGTGACACATCGCCAGGGCGAGAGCGTCCGTCGCATCGAGGTATTTGCTAGCAATTTTAATGCCAAGGGTACGCTGAACCATCAAAGAAACTTGCTCTTTTGAGGCCGCTCCATTGCCGCAGATGGCCATTTTGGCCTTGCGCGGGGCATATTCATATATATGGACACCGCGGTTCAGGCCGGCGATCATCGCCGCCCCCTGGGCGCGACCCAGTTTGAAGATGACCTGGGCGTTCCGCCCGTAGAAGGGCGACTCGATCGCCAGGTCGTCCGGATGGTGGAGATCGCAGAGCGCGCCGACTTTCTCGTGGATGACCTCGAGTTTGTCGTAGGGCGACTCGATCTTGCGCAGGTCCACCACACCCATGTCCACGAAGGACGGGTGCCCGGCGGCATCCACGCGCACGATCCCGAAACCGAGGATGTTGGTTCCGGGATCGATGCCGAGGATGGTTCTTTCTTTTTTAGTCAATTTTGTCGAATCCTGTGTAAGGGCGGAGGACCTCCGGGATCACGATGCCGTCCGGGGTCTGGTTGTCCTCGAGCAGGGCGGCCACCACGCGCGGGAGCGCCAGGGAGCTGCCGTTGAGCGTATGGGCAAGGCGGGTCTTGCCGGTCTCGTCGCGATAGCGCAGGTGCAGGCGGTTGGCCTGGTATGTCTCGAAGTTGGACACGGAGGAAATCTCCAGCCAGCGGCCCTGGGCCGCGGACCACAGTTCGAAATCATAGGTGATTGCGGAAGTGAAGCTCATATCCCCGCCGCAGAGGCGCAGGATCCGGTACTTGAGACCGAGCCGGTTGACCAGGGACTCCACGTGGGCGACCATCTCGTCCAGGGCCCGGTAAGACTCTTCCGGCTTCTCCACGCGCACGATCTCGACCTTGTCGAACTGGTGCAGGCGGTTCAGGCCGCGGACGTCCTTGCCGTAGGAGCCGGCCTCGCGGCGGAAGCACGGCGTGTAGGCCGTCAGGCGCTGCGGGATCTCGCCCTCGCCCAGGATCACGTCCCGGAAAATGTTGGTCACGGGCACCTCGGCCGTCGGGACCATATAGAAGTCGTCCAGGTTGGCATGGTACATCTGGCCCTCCTTGTCGGGGAGCTGGCCCGTGCCGAAACCGGACGCGGCATTGACCATCACGGGCGGCTCGACCTCCTGGTAGCCGGCCGCGGTGTTGGCGTCGAGGAAGAAGTTGATCAGCGCGCGCTGCAGCTTGGCACCCTTGCCCTTGTAGACCGGGAAGCCAGCGCCGGTGATCTTGACACCCAGGTCGAAGTCGATGATGTCGTACTTCTTGGCGAGCTCCCAGTGCGGCAGCGCTCCCTCGGGCAAGACCACCTCGGGACCGCCGGTCTTGACGATCTCATTGTCCTCGGCACCCTTGCCGGGCTTGACCAGGGCACAAGGAGTATTGGGCAGCAGCACCAGCTGGCGCTCCAACTCGGCGGAAGCCTCGTCCATGCGGGCGAGCAGTTCGCCGGAGCGGGCCTTGAGCGCAGCCACCTCGGCCTTGGCGGCCTCGGCTTCCTCGCGCCGTCCCTGGCGCATCAGGCCGCCGATCTCGGCCGCTTTCTGCTTCTGGACGGCGAGCAGGGCGTCGCTCTCCGTCTGGTAGCTGCGGCGGGCGGCATCGAGCTCGAGCACCTTGTCCACGATCGGCTGAGCGTCGAAATTCTTGATTTTCAATTTCTCGACGACCGCTGCGGGGTCATCGCGAAGCATCTTGAGTGTCAACATATTCCTCTGGTTTAATAGACAAAAGGACCCACACCCGTCTCGAAGTGCAAGTCCTTTGATTCAACTTTCGTCCCCGAGATCAGTTCTCAAAGGGGACCACCGACACGTAGGATTTGTTCTCCCGCTTGCGGGTGAATTTCACCGTACCGTCCACGAGGGCATACAGGGTGTGGTCCTTGCCCATACCGACGTTGCGATCCGGGTTGTGGACCGTGCCGCGCTGGCGGACGATGATATTGCCGGCTTTCACGACTTCGCCGCCGAATTTCTTGAGACCCAGGCGCTTGCTCTGCGACTCACGACCGTTCTTGGAACTGGATTGACCTTTCTTGTGTGCCATAACTCTTAAGCGATTTCGTTGATCTTGATCTTGGAAAGTTTCTGACGGTGACCATTGAGCTTCTGGAAGCCCTTGCGGCGGATCTTCTTGAAGACCAGCACCTTGTCAGCCTTGGCATCATCCTCGAGGACGGTGGCCTTGACCACGGCACCCTCGACATAGGGAGCACCCACCTTCACGGCCGCGTCGTCCGCGACGAGAAGGACTTTCTTGAACTCCACATCAGCACCCTTGGCATCGGCGAGCCGCTGCACAAAGATTTCGTTGCCAGCTTCCACCTTGAACTGCTGGCCTGCAATGTCTACGATTGCGTACATAAAGTAAAACTTATTAAAAGTTTCGGCCGTAAGCGTCTGCTCCGGGGCAGCTCTTTATCAATGGCTTAGCGGTCATCTAATTCAATTGGGCTGCGAATTTACGCAAAATTCCCCATTCCGCCAAATAATTCTTTCTTTTTCGCTTTTGCATCCTAACAATATTGTTACTAAATTTGTCGTATGGATCAAGTCTTCCCCTACAACAGACCCGTGACCGGCAGGCAGCACATCGGCCGCCAGACCGAAGCGAAGATTTTCACCAACCTGCTCGCCCAGGGCGAGAACATCGTCATCTACGAGCCGCCCAAGAGCGGCAAACACTCCCTGGTGCAGCAGGGCTTCCTCAATATGAAATATACCGGGCAGCGTTTCGAGCCCGTGCAGCTCTCCCTGCTGAACATCCGCAGCCTGGACGAGCTGACGCTCCGCCTCGCCGGCTGCGCCCTGCAGACCGCGGGCAGCGGCCCGGAGAATTATGCGCGCGCCGCCCAGGAGCATCTCGCCGGGAGCCACCTGGTCTTCGACCCCGCCCGTTTCAGCAGCTGTGCGGAGATGGTCTCCGCCTCCTGGGAGCTGGACGAGGGAGACCTGCGCGCGGCCTTCCTGCTCCCCTACCGCATCGGGGCGCAGGCCGGCGTACGCCGCATCGTGGTGCTCGAAGAGTTCTCCAACGTGATGCTCACCGACGCGGGCGAGACCGCTTGCCGCATCCTCGAAGAGGTGTTCAAGACCCTGCCCCCGGAGCTCGCCGGCGGCGCTTGCTACGTCTTCCTCGGCTCGCAGGTCAATGCGATGCACGAGATCTTCGGGATCCGGCGCTGGTTCTGGCGCCGGGTGGAGCGCCTCCGCCTCGCCCCCCTCGAAGCCAAGGATATCGCGGACTACATCACCCGCGGCTTCCTGACCTCGGGCAAGGTCATCGAACGCGAACAGATGCTCGGCGTCTGCCAGCTCTTCCGCAACAACATCTGGTACATCACCCATTTCAGCGCCATCTGCGACTCCCTGACCCGCGGCTATATCCTGGAGCAGACCCTCCAGGAGGCGCTCGCCAGCCTGCTCGCGGTCCACGAGGGGCGCTTCGTCGCCACGATGAACGACCTGACCACTTTCCAGGTCGGCCTGCTGCACGCCATCCTGGACGGCCACAAGCGCTTCAGCAGCGCCGAGGTGATCAAGCGCTACGGCCTCAACTCTTCGGCCAACGTCCGCCGGCTCAAGGATGCCCTCTGCAAGAAAGAAATCGTGACCTTCGACGGGGAGGACAACCCCGTCATCCTGGATCCGCTCTTCGAGTACTGGGTCCGCAAGTTCTATTTCAAAATGCCCGTCTAGAGATGAAAAAACGTATTGCCGTCCTGACCGGCGCCGGTGTGAGCGCCGAAAGCGGCCTGGGGACCTACCGCGACAACGGCGGCCTCTGGGACAACTACGACCCGATGGTGGTGGCCTCCGCCGAAGGCTGGGCCCGCAATCCCGGGCTCGTCCTCGACTTCTACAACATGCAGCGTGAGAAGTTGCGCGAAGTCCAGCCCAACGAGGCGCACCGGCTCATCGCCTCCCTGGAGGAGAAATACACTGTGGACGTGATTACCCAGAACGTGGACAATCTCCACGAGCGGGCCGGCTCCACGCACGTAGTGCACCTGCACGGCGAAGAGACCAAGATCCGCCCGGAGAACACCTGCAACGACTACGACGGTTTCTCCGAAAAATATGTCGTGGATATCGGCTACCAGGCCGTGCACCTGGGCGACAAGGCCCCCAACGGGGCCCAGTACCGCCCGCATATCGTCTTCTTCGGCGAGGCCGTACCGAAGATCGAGCGTGCCGTGGAGATCGTCTCGCAGGCGGATATCGTCTTGATCGTAGGCACCTCCCTGCAGGTCTATCCCGCTGCCGGGCTCTACCGCTATGCCCGCCCCGATGCGCCGATCTACCTGATCGATCCGGCGGACGTGCGCCTCTACGACAGCCGCGTGCACCACATCCGCAAGGTGGCGACGGAAGGAATGAAAGAATTTGTTGGATTGTTAAAATAAATTACTACCTTTGCATCCCCGAAAAGAAAAGGAGGTGTAAAGCAAATGATTATCGTACCCGTAAAAGAAGGCGAAAACATCGAACGCGCCCTTAAGAAATTCAAGCGGAAGTTCGAAAAGACCGGTGCCGTCCGCGAGATGCGCGCCCGCAAGAATTTCCAGAAGCCGTCCGAGCTGCGTCGCATCGCGAAGCAGAAAGCTATCTACGTGCAGCATCTGCGTCTCCTGGACGAGCAGTAGACGTACCGTCTACGCCTTATGACTGGGGGAAGGATCCCCCAGACCCCCTCGGTCACTGCGTTCCGAGTTTCGGGCAAAGACATATCGGATTCCCGTGAAAGCGGGAATCTTTTTTTTGTCTATCTTTGCAGAGAACCGTTACCATCCGCGTATGAAAAGATTTCTCTGCCAGGTCCTTGGGCTGCTGCTGTGCTCGGGCGCGCTGTACGCCGGCACCCCGGCTTTCTACAACATCCTGGACTACGGCGCCCTGCCGGGAGGCTGCGAAGCGGCCAATGTCCCGATCAATGCCGCCATCGCGGCGGCCCACGCCGCCGGAGGCGGGACCGTGGTGGTCCCCGCCGGACAGTGGCACTGCTTCGGCATCACCCTGCGCAGCAATGTCACCCTGCTGCTCGAGAGCGGCTGCGTGCTCAAGGCCGCCCGCCCCACGGCCGAGGCGGGCTATGTCGAACCCGGGCCCGATGGACGCTATCCCCGCTGGAACGGTTCGCTCATCTACGCCGAGGGTATCCACGACGCGGGCGTGATCGGTCCGGGGCTCATCGACGGCTCGGACGTCGTGACCCGGGGCTTCGGCAGCGACATCCCCTACCCCGTCCCCAGCCGCATCTTCACCATCCGGGAGAGCCGCAACCTGCTCTTCCGGGACTTCTCCGTCCGGATGGGCGGAGCGCGCGTGCTCTGGCTGGTCGGGGCCGACAACGTGACCCTGCAGGGTCTGCGGATCGATTCCAATCGCGACGGCATCGACATCGACTGCTGCCGCCATGTCCGCGTGTCCGACTGCACGGTCAACTGCCTCAATGACGATGCCATCGTCCTCAAGAGCTCCTATTCGCTCGGCCGCGTGCAGGCCTGTGAGGACATCACCATCACGGGCTGCCAGGTATCCGGCTTCGATCCGGGAACCTTCCTGGACGGAACCTACGGCCGCAGCATCGACGAGGCGCCCGACCTGGACGGTCCCACGGGACGTATCAAGTTCGGCACCGAGTCCGTGGGCGGATTCCGCGGCATCACGGTCACGGGCTGCGTCTTCGAGCGCTCCCGCGGGCTCGCGCTGGAATGCGTGGACGGCGGCATCGTGGAAGATATCAACATCTCGAACATCGTGATGCGGGACATCTGCACCGCTCCGATCTTCCTGCGGCTGGGCCACCGCGGCCGCGGCCCGGAGGGGCGCGGGCCGGGGGTGCTGCGCCGCATCAAGCTCTCCCACATCACGGTGGACGGGGCCGACGCCCGCTATGCTTCCCCCTTCGTCGGGATCTCCGACGCCTGGATCGAGGATGTGTCCGTGAGCGACGTGCTGATCCGCTACCGGGGCGGCCTGTCGCTCTCCGACGCCGAGGACCAGCAGCTCAGCAACAGTTTCTTCACCGCCGAGGGCATCAACGGCCAGGGCGGTCCCAACACCGGCGGTCTGCCTACCAAGGCCCGTGCGGAGGACATCGCGCCCCGCGAGGCCTACGCCATCCCGGAGTGCCGTACGGCCTACCCGGAGCCTTCCATTTTCGGCGTCCTGCCGGCCTGGGGGCTGTTCGTCCGCTATGCCAGGCGGATCAGCTTCCGCGATGTGCGCATCGAGACCGAAATGCCCGACACGCGTCCGGCCATCGTGCTGATGAATGCGGAGGAGATCCGTTTCGACGGCCTGAGCATTTCCAACGCCGCCGCTGCGCCCGCCTTCGTACTCCGGGATGTACGGGGCCTGCAGGTCTCCGGCTCCCCCGGCCGCAAAGAGCTCCGGATCAAACAAGCCGACAACAAGACTATACAATAATAATTATGGACAACGAGATTCTCAAGGCGCTCCGCGAGCGCCGCAGCATCCGGCGCTACAAGCCGGAACAGATTTCTGATGAGGCCTTGCAGGCTGTGCTCGAAGCCGGTACCTGGGCCCCGACGGCGATGGGCCGCCAGGACCCCTGGATCGTGGCCGTACAGCGACCGGAACTGGTCGCGCGCATCGATGCGATGAACGGGGAGATCCTGGGCCGCCCCGCTCCTTTCTACGGCGCCCCGACGATCGTGCTCGTCTTCGGCTCCGACCCCGCGGTCTGGCCCAACTCCATCCCCGACGGCAGCCTCGTGCTGGGCAATATGATGCTGGCCGCCCACGCCGTAGGGCTCGGCTCCTGCTGGATCAACCGCGAACGGGAGATGTTCGCCACGGCGGAAGGCAAGGCCCTGATGGCCGAGCTGGGTCTCCCCGAAGGGCTGATCGGCATCGGCGCCCTCGCCCTCGGCTACCCCGCCGCCTTCCCGCCCTCCGTCAAACCCCGCAAGGACGGCTACTGGCGCATCATTAAATAAAAAGAAGGCGACCTTCGCGGGTCGCCTTCTTCATTTGGAAGCGCTTACTGCTCATCCGGGCCGTTGTTATTGTTTCCGAAATCACCGTAGTCCGGCTGAGGCCCCTGGGGACCCTGAGGCCCCTGCTGAGGGCCGCCCTGCGCGGCGCGGGCCATATCTTCGGAAGCTGCATGCCAGGCGGCCTCGAGGGCGGCGTTGGCGCTGTCGATGGCGGAGATGTTCTTCTCGTCCACGGCCTTCTTGAGGTCGGCGCAGGCCGCCTCGATGGCGGAACGCTTGTCGGCGGGAATCTTGTCGCCGTAGTCCTTGAGGTTGCGCTCGGTCTGGAAGACCATCGCGTCGGCGCTGTTGAGCTTGTCCGCGCGCTCCTTCTCGGCGCGGTCGGCGGCCTCGTTGGCCTTGGCCTCGTCGCGCATACGCTGGATTTCGGCGTCGGACAGGCCGCTGGAGGCCTCGATGCGGATGTGCTGCTCCTTGCCCGTGGACTTGTCCTTCGCGGAAACGCTCAGGATGCCGTTGGTATCGATGTCGAAGGAGACTTCGATCTGCGGGATGCCGCGCGGCGCCGGGGCGATGCCGTCGAGGTGGAAGATGCCGATCTGCTTGTTGTCCTTGGCCATCGGGCGCTCGCCCTGCAGGACGCGGATCTCGACGGACGGCTGGTTGTCGGACGCCGTGGAGAAGACCTGGTCCTTGTGGACGGGGATGGTGGTGTTGGACTCGATGAGCTTGGTCATCACGCCGCCGAGGGTCTCGATGCCGAGGCTCAGCGGGGTCACGTCCAGCAGCAGGACGTCCTTGACGTCGCCGGCAAGCACACCGCCCTGGATCGCGGCGCCGATGGCGACCACCTCGTCCGGGTTGACGCTCTTGTTCGGCTCCTTGCCGAAGAAGTCCTTGACCATCTGCTGGACCTTCGGGATACGGGTGGAACCGCCGACGAGCAGGACCTCGTCGATCTGGGAGGCGCTCAGGTGAGCGTCCTCGAGGGCCTTGCGGCAAGGCTCGATGCTGCGGCGGAAGAGGTCGTCGCAGAGGGTCTCGAACTTGGCGCGGGTCAGCGTCTTCACCAGGTGCTTCGGCATTCCGTCGACTGCGGTGATGTACGGCAGGTTGATCTCGGCCGCGGTGGCGTTGGAGAGCTCGATCTTGGCTTTCTCGGCAGCCTCCTTGAGGCGCTGGAGGGCCATCGGGTCTTTCTTCAGGTCGATGCCGCCGTTGTCGGTGGCGAACTCGCGGGCCAGCCACTCGATGACGGCCTGGTCGAAGTCATCGCCGCCCAGGTGGGTGTCGCCGTTGGTGGACTTCACCTCGAACACACCGTCGCCGAGCTCCAGGATGGAGATATCGAAGGTGCCGCCGCCGAGGTCATAGACCGCGACTTTCATATTCTTGTTCTTCTTGTCCAGACCATAGGCGAGGGCCGCGGCCGTCGGTTCGTTGATGATACGCTTGACATCCAGACCGGCGATCTTGCCGGCTTCCTTGGTGGCCTGGCGCTGCGAGTCGGAGAAGTAGGCCGGCACGGTGATGACCGCTTCGGTAACTTCCTGGCGGAGGTAGTCCTCGGCCGTCTTCTTCATCTTCTGGAGGATGATGGCGGAGATTTCCTGCGGCGAATAGAGTCGGCCGTTGATGTCCACGCGCGGAGTGTTGTTCTCGCCGCGGACCACCTTGTAAGGCACGCGGGCGATCTCGCGGTTCACCTGGTCGTAGGTTTCGCCCATGAAGCGCTTGATCGAGAAGACGGTGTTGTGAGGATTGGTGATGGCCTGGCGCTTGGCGGGGTTGCCCACTTTGCGTTCGCCATTGTCAGTGAAGGCGACGATGGACGGCGTGGTGCGCGCGCCTTCGTCATTGATGATAACGGTCGGCTGGTTGCCTTCCATTACGGACACGCAGGAGTTGGTGGTGCCCAGATCGATTCCGATAATTTTTCCCATAATATCTGACTTTTAAAATTTCTCTTTTGTCACCCGCCTCTCCGACGGGCCGCGGAAGGATTCATCAAAACCTTTGCCAACGGCCATTCGCTGACAAATTGTCATTCTTTAGTTACTTTCCGGGCAGCAGGGCGCCCCCCTCCGCGGGCGGGTGCCGGCTCTGGAATAGAATTGCCGCCAGCCCGGTGCGGGCTGGCGGCAATTTCTTGATCAATGGTTTTTCCGTTTTGGGTGGTTCTCGCCGCTACATTTCAACTAAATGATTCTTCCATTCCGACCAATCATGATGGGAATAATAACTAGCTCTTGACCCGGAAGGGACATAGAGCTTAAATGTAGTGGGGCAGGCATAGAAGAAATTGGATTCATTATAATTAATGGCCTTCGGAGGCGTTGTCGGATAGCAATAGACAGTGGCCAGGCTCGAGCAATACTGAAATGCACGATAGCCCATCTTTTCCACGGCGGCAGGAATGGTAACGGTCTCAAGAGAAGAGCAAGTGTCGAAAGCCTGTTCCCCTATCGACGTGACGGTCTCGGGAATTGAAATGCTTGCCAGTGAAGAACACCGGTTGAAGGTGTGGTCGGCAATCACCGTAATCCTGTTGGGCAGTTTGATCGTTTTCAAACCGCGGCAACCGGAGAATGCAGCCTCCCCGATGGACGTAACGCTGTTCGGAATAGACACGTCATCGAGGACACTGCAGGCGGCGAAAGCCCTATTCCCGATCGAAGTGACGCCTAATGGAATCGATACTCTTTCAAGGGAAGCACAATTGAGGAAGGTTTCTTCGCCAATTTCCGTTACATTCTGAGGGATGGCGAAAGCCTCCAGGGAGGAACAACCGCTGAAGACGGCAGATTCCAGCGTAGTAATCTTGTCGGAGGATTCAAGGACCACTTCTTTCAGAGATGCACAGTCCTTGAATGCTCCGTACTCAATCTTCGTGACGCTGGCAGGGATGATGATCCTGGAAAGTGCCGTCCCAAGGAAAGCATGACTCAATATAGATTCCACCCCGGAAGGAATGATGACCGAGGAAAGATTACTACATTTATTGAAAGCCATTTCACCGATGGACGTAAGGTGCTTTGGCAGGACCACCTTGCTCAGGTTCTTACACAAAGCGAAAGTCTGGTCCAACGTCGTCATTCCGGTGAAATACTGGAAGAAAGTGGCATCGGTCAGATCCTCGTTTGTATGAAGTTTGATGACAGCCTGAGCCGCTTCATACTTGCTGAGATAGCCGTTTGAATTCCGATCATTCGTCAGTGTCAATATCCGGTTCCTGACCGATTCCGGCTGGCCCAGCAGGACGTCCTCGTTGTCGGGATCCTTGAGGGTGATGGATTTCGTATAGCCCTTTCCGGGTGCGACGACGGCCTTGCTGATGGAACCGCCCGTCAGACCATAGCCTTTGTAGACATTGTCCATGCTGATGCTGAAATCCACCTCGTCGTCGTAAGGGCTGTCATCCAGGATACGCTGGCCGGAGCCCGCCATGACGGCCATATATAGTGTTCCGCCCGTGGCTGAAGAAGCGTGGAACGTACCCGTTACGGTGGAATTCCAACCCTGGGTGTCCCCCCAACCAGTCGCAGAATAGGATGCCTGGGCACACATATGCCAGTCGTAAGTGACGTTTACCGTATAATCTCTTGCCAGATCAGACTCTTCCGAGGGTATTTTAACATTCATCTTTACGTAGCTGGTGTACAATTCAAACTCGAATTTCTTTGCCTCGTAAGTGGTTTCGCCCCCATAGAGGAGGGTGCGGCTTACAAGCGCTTCGAGATCGGAATCTATGGAACCTGTGCTGAAATCCATCGTCAGTTTGTTGGTGGAAGGATCGACGTTGAAAATGCCCGCTTCTACTCCTGCTACTGGAAGCAGAACGGCGTGGAGGCGTTTGCCGGCCAGATCGGCCTCGGTCTTGCCGTCCTTGAGGACCAGGTCGCCCGTGAAGACGGCCGAACGCTCTCCGGCACCGGATTTGAGCGTAAGGATGGAACTTTCAATAATCCCCGAACAGTTGACCAGGAGCTGGTCCCCGGTGGAAAAGACGATATTGGAGGTGCTGCCGTCCTTCATGCCGACCTTGGTCTGGGGCGATCCGGCCTCCGCCGTGAAGGGAACGAGGAGCCCGGAGGGGTCCGCCGCCGCAGCCGGATCTGTGTCGGGAGCGAGGATGTCGCGGGTGCAGGAGAATGCAAGTGCCGCCGCAAGGGGCAGGACAAAAAGAAATGCTTTCGTTTTCATGTCAACGCCAATTAAAAGGTGAAACCAGGAAGATTCCCGGTGCCCATGCCGTCCGGGTCGCTGATGCAGATGATTCCTTCGACCGCCACATCCAGGACTGTCGCCCGGGGGGTCTCGTACAATTCTTTTTCCTTCATAAGCATATGATCGTTATTATTGATTTCTGATTTCGCAACCTACAAATGTAGTTTTTTGGCGGGGATGTTCCATTCATTATTTTTCAGTAATTTGGCCTCCGGGGATACTGAAAAAGGATGATTTTTGGCATTTCCGCCCGATTCCTGCTAACTTTGTACTATGAAGCAAACCCTCTTCCTACTCGCCCTCTCCCTGGCGCTCTTTGCCTGCGCCGGATCGGGAAAACCTGCCGGCGATGCCGGATCCGACATACCCGCACTCATCGAAGAAGCCGCCGCCGACCTGTCCGCCCAGCGTTTCGAGCCCGCGATGGACAAGGCGCTCCGCGCGCTGGCGCTTTCCCGCGAGAGCGGCTCCGCACGCGAAGAGGTGCAGGCCCTGCAGGCCATCATCGGCATCGACATCATGGCCAGCCGGGACGAGGACGCCTGGGACAAGGCGCTGGAGGCGGAAGCCCTCGCCCGGGAACACGCCTTCAAGCAGGAACTCGCCGGCATCCTCGTCGCCAAGGCGAAGCTTTGCTCCTATGCGGAGATCTCGCCCGAGACCGGCCGGAACGACGAGGGCCTGGGCTATGCGGCCGAAGCGCTTTCGCTCGCCGAGCAGACCGGAGCCCTGGAGGAGCAGTGCGAGGCCTGCTACATCATCGGCTCGCTGCACATCAACAAGAACCGCTGGAGCGACCCCATCGACCCGGAGATCTACCGCACGGCCGGGCAATGGCTGGACCGCGGGCAGGCCCTCGCCGACAGCTGCGGCCTTCCGCGCTTGAAGCGCAACGGCATCCTCTTCCGTTCCCGCTGGTTCCAGCAAGGCGACCGCAACGAGGAGGCCATCCAATACTTCGAGCAGGTGCTGTCCGCGCTTCCGGAGGACGACTACCTCACCGCATCCAGCCTGGACGACCGCCTGGTACGGCTCTATACCCGCACGGGCCGCTACCAGGACGCCCTGGACATCCACGACGACTATGTCTACCGGATGCAGAAGTACATCCTGCAGAAGCAGGACGAGACCCTGCAGGAGATGGAGACCCGCTTCGAAGTGCAGCAGAAGGAGCGCGAACTGGAACGCAGCCGCTACCGGACCGGCCTGCTGGTACTGGCCCTGCTGCTGGCCGCATCGGGCATCTTCATCCTGCTGAGCCACCTGGACAGGCTGCGCCGCCGCAACGCGGAACTCCAGCAGAGCAACGATACCAAGGAGCAGATCATCGAGGTCATTTCCAAGGACCTCAAGAGTCCGGCGGACGGTTATGCCTCCAAACTGGAGGAACTCGCGGCGAATCCCGGCATCCTGAACGAGAAGGTGGCCGCCTACGTGGAGGAATCGATGAGGATCCGCGCCAGCCGGATTGCGGATCTCAGCCTGTCGCAGCGCGAAATCCAGATTATCCGCCTCAGCGCCCAGGGCCTGAAGGCCGCCGAGATTGCCGAGCGCACCTTCCTCTCCGTCAACACCGTCAACACCCACCGCCAGCGCATCTACGCCAAGATGAATGTGAAGAACGTCTCCGACATGATCCGCAAGGCGGGCGAACTGGGCATCCTCTGAGTGCTTTTTTTGCTATCTTTGCGGCATGGAATACAGGCAGCTGACCCCAGTGGAATTCGAGGACCTCGCAGGGCGCATCCTCTATGAGGACAACCACCTGCTGGTCTTCAACAAGCGCCCGGGCGAGATCACCCAGGGCGACAAGACCGGCGACGAGCCTCTGACCGAGACCCTCAAGGCCTTCATCGCGCAGCGGGACGCCAAGCCGGGCAAGGTTTTCCTGGGCCTGCCCCACCGCCTCGACCGCCCCGTCAGCGGGGTCTGCCTGCTCGCCAAGACCTCCAAGGCCCTGGAGCGGCTCACGGCGATGTTCCGCGACGGCGGCGCCCGCAAGACCTACTGGGCCCTCTGCTGTGCGCGCCCCGAGCCCCCCGAGGGGCATCTGGAGGAATGGATCGTCCGCAATGAGCAGCAGAACAAATCCTACATCGTCGCGCCCGGGGCCACCCCCCGGAAGGATGCCAAACTGGCCAGGCTCGACTACCGCTACCTGCGCAGCACGGACCGCTACCACCTCGTGGAAGTGGACCTGCTCACCGGCCGCCACCACCAGATCCGCTGCCAGCTCGCCCACCTGGGCTGCCCGATCAAGGGCGACTTGAAGTACGGTGCCCCGCGCTCCAACCCCGACGGCGGCATCTGCCTGCACGCCAGGTGCATCCGCTTCACCCATCCCGTCAAAAAAACGGGAATGGAGGTTTCGGCCCCCATTCCCGCATCCTGGAAAGGTATCTGACGTATCCTAACGGTAGTCGATGTAGTTGTTCACCGGCGCAATCTGGAACACGAACTCGTAGTCCTGGTACGGGAGCATGTACTCCTGCAGCGGCAGGGCACCCCAGCTCGTCACGCAACCCAGACCCATCTGGGCCTTGTCCACGAGGACGTTGGTCAGGTCGGCCACCGGGACCTCCGGAGAGTGTCCGTTCGCCTTGGCGAGTCCCTCGTCGAGCGACTCGATGGTGTAGTGCAGGGCGGAGGCGGAGAAGGCATCCGTGGACGTGATCTGGATACCGTTGCCGGCATCGTTGAGCATCTTCCACCAGCGGATGTCGCTCTTGGTGCCGTTCTCCTGCGGACGGATGTACGGATAGAACTGCTCATCCACGGTCTGTGACCAGATGCCCAGGTCGGTGACCGACTTGCGGTCGGCGTAGTTCTCCATCGGGCCGCGGCCGTAGTAGACCACGCGCTCGAAGTTCTTGGGCATCACGATCTGCATACCGAAGCGGAAGAGGTTGGAGATGTTCTCCTTGGCGGGATCCGCGGTCATCTTCTCGGTGACCTTGATCACACCCTGGTTGTTGATCTCGTAGCAGAGCAGCAGGTCGGCAAGATCCACAATCTCGAGTTTGCAGGTGACCTTCGCGATGCCGTCCTCGACAACTGCCGTGATGGGAGGCTCGGGACGCTGCATCGGGGCGCCGGCCTGGCGCTGCTGCTGGCCGCGCTGTCCGCGCTGCATCATGCCCATGCCCTTCAGGGCAATCTGCGGGTTCTTCCAGGCGATGTAGCGGCGCTGGAGGTTGGCACCGAAGTCGTTGTCGGTCGGGGCACGCCAGAAGTTCGGAGTGATGGCCGTACCTTCCTTCAGCATCTCGGTCCCGTTCACGCAGTAGCGGGTGATGTAGCCCGTGTTGCGGGCGATCTCCACCGTGAAGTTCTCGCCTTCGATGACGTAGTAGGTGCGGTCGTTGTCCTTAATCACGGGAGCAGCCGGCTCATAGCCGCCGAAGGAGACGTTCTTCGCCGCGAGGTCGCAGAAGTCGTAGTCGCGCAGCGAGAACTGCTGCTTGGCCACGATGTGTCCGGCAGGCAGCAGGCCTTCGCGCTCCTTGAGGATGTACTTGACATTGAGCAGCCACTCGCCCTTGTCGCCGACCGCGCCGATCGACACGGGCACCTGGGCCGTCGCCTGCGGGGCCACGGAGAGATTCTCCACGGTGCCCGTGCGCACCACGGTACCGTCGCAGAGCAGCTCCCAGGTCAGGCGGTAGGCGCTCAGGTCGCGGAAGAAGTTCTCGTTGAACACGCTCAGGCGGCCGGCGGCGATGCCCGTGGCGTCCGTCCAGATGTTCTGGTAGTAGTAGCCGACCTCATACATGTGCGGGTTCGGTACGCGGTCCGGGCTGATAAGGCCGTTGTCGCAGAAGTTGGTATCGCTGCCGTCATAGCGGTTGAAGTCGCCGCCGTAGGCATAGATGGTCACGCCGTTCTTGCCCTTCCAGCGGACGCTCTGGTCCACGAAGTCCCAGATGAAACCGCCCTGGAGCTTGTCGTACTTGCGGTAGAGGTCCCAGTACTCCTTGAAACCGCCCTCGGAGTTGCCCATCGCGTGGGCGTACTCGCACTGGATGAGCGGCTTGGTCATCTCGGGGTTGGTCGCATAGCGGACGATCCCCTCGTAGCCGGCGTACATCGGGCAGTAGATGTCGGTCTTGCCGTCGATCGGAGCCCGCTCGTACTGGACGGGACGGGTGAGGTCCTCGGCCTTGATCCAGTCGTAGGCGGCCTCGAAGTTGGGGCCGTAGCCGGCCTCGTTACCCAGCGACCAGACGATGATGGCCGGGTGGTTATAGCCGCGCTGGACATTGCGCTGGTTGCGCTGCATATGGGCGAGGGCATAGTCATCGCGACGGGCGAGGGTGCGGTCGCCGTAGCCCATGCCGTGGGACTCGATGTTGGCCTCGGCCACCATATAGATGCCATACTCGTCGCAGAGGTCATACCAGAAATTGTCATCCGGATAGTGGCAGGTACGCACCGCGTTGAGGTTGAACTGCTTCATGATCTGGATATCCTGCATCATGCGCTCGCGGGAAATCACGTAGCCGCCATCCGGGTCGAGCTCGTGGCGGTCGGCGCCCTTGATCAGGACGGGCTTGCCGTTGACGAGCAGCTGGGCGTTCTTGATCTCCACTTTGCGGAAGCCCACGCGCACGGGGATGGTCTCCCCCGCCGCGGTGGCCTTGAGGGTGTAGAGGTTGGGGGTCTCGGCCGTCCATTTGGCGGGATTGGCGACCTCCATCTTCACGTGGACCTCTCCGCCGCGCGAGGGGCTCTTGACGCTGGCGCTGCCCACCTTACGGCCCGTGGGGTCGAGCAGCTCGACCTCCGCCGTACCGGGGTTGCCCTTGAATGTCAGGCAGACGTCCAGCTGGCCGTTCCGGTACTGGGGATCCAGGTCGGGCGTGGCGCGGATGTCCTCGATGCGGGCCTTGGCACGAGCATAGAGGTAGCAGTCGCGGGCGATGCCGCTGTAGCGGAAGAAATCCTGGTCCTCCAGATAGGTGCCGTCGCACCAGCGGAAGATCTGCATGGCGATGAGGTTCTTCTGGCCGGGCTTGACATACTTGGTGATGTCGAACTCGGCCTCCAGCTTGCTGTCCTCGCTATAGCCCACGAAAGAGCCATTGACCCAGACATAGATGCAGGAGGTGGCGGAGCCGATGTGCATGATGACATCCTTGCCGGCCCAGCCGGCAGGAATCGCGAATTCGCGGCGGTAGGAACCTACGTGGTTGTTCGCGACGGGAATCTCGGGCGGATTGCTGGTAAACTGGTTGCGCCAGGCCCAGCCCGTGTTGACATAGACGGGATCGCCATAGCCGTTGAGCTCCCAGATGCCGGGGACGACCATATCATCCCAGCCCTTGTCGTCGAAGGACGCGTTCCAGAATCCCGTGGGGCGCTGGTTGGCGCTGTTGACCCAGTTGAATTTCCACTTGCCGTGGAGGGTCAGGTAGTTGGCCGAGGCCTCGGGCGCCGTGGTGGCTTCGCCGTCATTGTACGCGAAATAGTTCGTGTGCATCGGGGCGCGGTTCACCTCGTTGAGTGTCGGGTCCTGCCACTCCTTGAAGGTCTGGGCCGAGACGGCCAGGCCGGCCAGGCACAGAAGGGTTACAAGAAAGGTTTTTTTCATTGTGGGAAGGGTTATTAATTATCTTTGATGTTCCATTCGTCCAGCCACTCGATGTACGGGGTGCCGTCCTCCTCGAAGCGGATGGGAAGCCAGATGTAGCGGGCGTCGATCGGATGGCGGGGACGCCAGATGTCAGCCATGAAGATGTACAGGTCCTTCTTGCCGGGAACCGGCAGGATGAAGGTGCTCTGTCCGCCGTAGGTAATCTCGGACTTTTCGCCCCGGCAGGGGTTCGGGTGCTGGGTCCAGGGGCCCCAGATCGAAGGCGCGGAGAACATCCGGGCGGCGTTCGGGTCCCAGCCCGTGCAGCCGGAGGTGATCATCCAGTAGGTGCCGTTGCGCTTGAAGATGGCGGGCGCCTCATTGTGGCCGGCCGGCGCCACGCGGATATAGCGGCCGCTGTGGCTGAGGTAGTCGTCGGACAGTTCGGCGATGTTGAGGGTCAGGTTCTCCTCGGCGGCGTAGATATGGTAGGCCTTGCCGTCGTCATCCACGTACAGGGTCATGTCACGGGACATCTGGCCGCCTTCGAAATCGCGCTTGTAGTACATGCCGCGGTTGATGGCCTCGAGCCATTCGGGCGTCCAGGACTTGAGCGGCTGCTCCAGGGCATCGACATAGGCGAGGTCCTCGTCGGTGACGTTCTCGGCCGGGATGCCCGGGTTGACGCGACCGGACCCGATGTAGGTGTAGGGGCCCGTGACATTGTCGCTGACGGCCACCGCGGCGCGGGCGGCGCTGTAGCCCCGTCCCCGGAGTTCGAGGTGGAACCACATCACGAATTTGCCGGTCTTCTTGTTGTAGATGACCTTCGGACGCTCCAGCGTGCAGCCGCGGGTGATGTCACTCTCGGGATCGTCGGATACGCTGAGGGCGACCCCCTCGTATTTCCAGTTGACCAGGTCCTTGGAGGAATAGCAGGTCACCCCCACGAAGGCGCTGCTGGACCGCTCGCCCTTGTGCTCGCCGAACCAGTAGAAAGTGCCGTCGTGGACCAGGATGCCGCCGCCGTGGGCGTTGATGTGCTCTCCGCGGTCGTCCGGCCAGATCTCACCGGAGCGGATCGGCGCATCGGTGTACGGCGAACAGGCCTGAAGGGCGCAGAGCAGGCCCGCGAATGCAAGCAGGATCGTTTTGGGAATCAATCTCATAGTTATCTATTATTCATTTTGGTAAACTCTGACATAGTCGATGCAGTAGCGCTGCGGGAAGATACTTCCGGAAGGGTCGCCGCCGTTCTGCCCGCCGATCGCATAGTCCAGCAGGATGTAGTGGGCGAAGTCCGGGTGGTCGTTGCTGAACGGGTTCTCGGTGTTGCCCCGGAATCCGCCGTTGACCGTCTCAGACAGGTCCACAGTATTGAGGACCTCGCCGTCCAGGGAGAGGACGAGCTGCCCGGGCGTCCAGTCCATCGTCCAGACGTGGTATTTCTCCACCCAGTCCGGATCCTTCTCGAGGAAGTGGGACAGTGGATGATGCGTCGTCCGCCATTTCGAGGAGCCGCTTGCGGCCCCCCAGGCAGCATTCGCCAGGATGGTCGGGGTATCCCGCACCAGGTAGTACTCCATCACGTCGATCTCGCCGCAAAACGGCCAACCCCAGCGGTTGCCCAGGGTCCAGATGGCAGGCCAGGAACCTTTCTCAATGGAGATCTTGGCCCGGACTTCCAGTTTGCCGTATTTGAAGGTGAAACTGTTGCGGGTGTTGACGCTGCCGGAGGTATATTCGGCCACCTTGCGGGAGCGCTTCCAGTCGCGCTCCGGGGCGGAAGGGTCGTAGTTGGGATTCTCGACCTGCTCACGACGCGCTTCCAGGACCAGGGCGCCGCCCTCGACGAAGCAATTCTCCTCCTTGTACCACTGATGCTCCTGGTTGCGCACGAATCCCAGCTCGTAGGACCAGTCGGGCCCCGGGCGGCCGGGAATGTCGAATTCGTCGTGCCAGACCAGCTTCATGCCGTCGTAACGGGCAGGCGCAGCGCTGCGGGGAAGCGGCTTGTACGCCTGGCGGGACGTGCCGCAACCCGCCAGCAACAGGCAGGCGGCGCAGGCGGCAAGGGCCAGGTTCAGGACTTTATTCACGGTGTGCAGGATTACGATTGTCAAATTGATAAGAAAGATTCATGTCAGGGCCGCACCCTGACATGAATCTGAAAAGCAGCAACTTACTTGGTCGCGGACTGGTCAGCATCGGTGGGCCAGTACGGATTCTGCCAGATCACCGAAGCCGAAGCCGTCTCACCGTCAGGAGAGGTAAGAAGCATCTGGGAGATGGGAATCGGGTTGAGGTAGTGGGCCATGTGCCAGTGGATACCGTTGAAACCGTTCTTGGCCTCGTAGGTCTGGAACGGGCGCAGATACTCGCTGAGGGCTTTCTCGGACACGTTGGACTTGTTGCTGGTCCGGTCGGCCTTCAGGTCGCTGAACCAGCCCTCCATCGGGGTATTCCAGAGGTGGAAACCCTCGACCTGATAGCCGTACTGGGCACCGCCCTGTGCAAGCTGGTCCATCGCACGCCAACGGCGCAGGTCGTTGTAGCGGAAGCCCTCGGAGAGTAGCTCGCAGCGACGCTCGCGGCGGATGTTGTAGAGGGTCTTGTCGGTCAGGACCTTCCCGGCGGAATAGGCGCCCCAGTCGAACTCGGCCTCCTTGGCCATGTCGGTGGCGTCGATGGTCTTCTGGTAGTCCGGATCCACTTTGGCGCGCGTACGCAGGGCCTTCCAGTAATTGGCGGCCGTGGCGTCCACGCTGCCGTTCAGCTCGTAGCTGGCCTCCATGTAGTTGAGCAGGGCCTCGGCCGCACGGAAGATCACCGCTCCGGTGTAGCCGCCGTTGTTGGCATAGTGCAGCACGTCGAGGGCGCCGCCCTTGTGCAGGGAATAGCCCGTGGAGTAGCCACGCTCGCTGTCGGCCTCGGTGATGTGCGGAGCATCCTCCACAACCTTCACTTCCGTACCCTTCGGGTTGCCGATGTTGTAGATGACATTCTTGTCGCCGGGGGACTTGAGGAAGATGGACAGACGCGTATCGCGGTTCGTCCGGACATCGGCGAGGGTCTTGTCACCTTTGTAGTAGCCGTCGCCATCGGCGTAGCTGCCGTGGGTGTAGACCGGAGTGCCGTCCAGCATCAGGAAGTTCTGCACATAGGCGCGGGTCAGACCCACCATGTAGTTGCCGCGGCCGGCGGCCTGCGGAACGGCATGGGTGGAATAGCTGGAGTGATATTGACGCCACATCAGCACCTCGGGAACATTGGAGAGGCTCTCGGAGGCGAACATATTGAAGTACGGGTTGGCCGCATCCGACTCGGCCTGCTGCATTACGCCGGTGTTGGCGGTAAGTTTGCTCACATAGGCATCACCCACCTGTTTGGCGGCATCCATGGCCTGCTGGAGGAACCACTTGGCCTCGTTCTCGACGCTGCCGGTGGAATAGGTATAGGATCCGCCGGGCCACTCCGACCCGCCGGGCACGAAGGCCGTGCCGGCGAAATACTTCAGCCAGGTGCCCTCGAACAGGGCCACGCGGGACTTCAGCAACAGGGCTGCGTCCTTGTTGATGCGGGTGGTCTCGAAATTGACGCCGCCCATCAGCTTGATGGCCTCGTCGAGGTCCTCGAGGATGAAGCGGGCGACCTCGTTCTGCGGTGCGCGGCGGCTGGCCTCGGTCAGCACCTCCATATCATCGGGAAGCGGTTCCTTGATGATCGGGTAGTCTCCGAAGGTTATCAACTTCGTATAGTAGTAATAAGCGCGCAGGAAGTAGGCCTCACCGATGCAATGCTTGATGCGGGCATCCGTGCCTGAGATCTTGCCTTCAGCGTATTTCGGGAGCACCTGCTCCAGGAAATAGTTGACATAGTAGAGGTTCTGGAAACTCCAGTTGCTGTCCGTGGAAGGGACCTTCCACAGGTTGTCCATGTAGCGGTTCTGGATGGTCCGGGTAACCTGGTTGTCCGTGCCGGAGTCATTCCCGAGCAAGCCGTAGCTGTAGGTGCCGTGGCCGGGAAGGATATTGGCATATTCGCGCAGCAGGGAGGCCTGAAGCTGGCTCTCATCCGAGAAGTACCCCTCCGGGGAAATCTGGGACATGGGCTCCTTGTTGAGGAAATTGTCGCAGGCAGTCAGTCCGCCGACGATCAACACACCCATCAGGATCTTGCCGAAAATATTCATCTTGTTCATAATCTTCTTCATTAAGCATTAGAAAGTGAGGGAGACACCGAAGGACCAGGTGCGGGAGAGCGGATAGGCATTACCGCTGCGGCCGCCGGAAATGGTCTCAGGATCAAACAGACGCATCAGTGCGGAGCCGGTCCAGAGGTTGTCCGCGGACATGAAGATGCGGGCGCGGTTCAGGCCGATCTTGCCGGTCAGGCTCGTCGGCAGGGTGTAACCGAGCTGGAGGTTCTTCAGACGGATGTAAGCCGCGTTCTGCAGGTAACGGGTCTGGGTCTGCTGGTTCTTGCTGGTGTTGAACACCGGACGAGGATAATAGGAGTCGAGGTTGGCAGCCAGCTGGTGGCCGGCCAGGCCGCTAGGCTCGGCGCGGAAGTAATCGACATGGTCGTAGAAGCCGCAGGACCACCACTGGTTGCTGGTGACACCCCAGAACTGCTCGTTGCTCAGCCACACATCGTGCTTGAGCACGCCCTGGAAGAGGATGCGGATATCAAAGCCCTTGTAGTCGGCCGCAAGGTTGAGGCCGAAGAAGTAATGGGAGTTGCTGTTGCCGATCACCTTGAGGTCACCGTGGTCCTCGAGGGTCTGGGCGCCGCGGGTGATGCCCGGCTTGCCGTCCAGGTCAGCGTACATGATGTCGCCGGCCGCCCACTGGGAGCCCAGGGAAGACTGGCCGCCGACCTTCTCGAGATGGGCGTCCATCTCGGCCTGGGTCTTGGCGATACCGACGGTCTCGAAGCCCCAGATCTCGCCCATTTCGTGTCCTACGTTATAGGAGGAGATGGCGTGGGTCGTATTGCCGGGATAGCGCGTGATGATCGTACGGGAGTCGGAGATGTTTCCGGAAATGGTGTAACCGAGACCGAACTTGGTGCGGTCGCGCCACGAGAAGTTGAGTTCCCAACCGACCGTCTTGAGGTCGGAGTTGTTGCTGTTCGGGGCACTCAGACCGAGGGTGGCGGGGAGCGTCAGGGACGGGCCCACCATGTTCTTGGTGTCGCGGCGGAAAGCTTCGACCGTGCCCGTGAAGCGGTTGTTAAAGGCGCCCCAGTCCAGACCGAGGTTATAGGTGATGACCTTCTCCCAGGTCAGCGAGGAGCTGATCAGGCTGCCGACATAGGCGGTATTGGGACGGTTGCCATTGTAGATCCAGCTACCGTTGGCCGTGCCGAGGGTCATGGTCCGGTAGGTCGGGTAATAGCCGGAGGTATTCTGGTTGGAAAGGGTACCGTAGGAGAGGCGCAGCTTGAGCATATTGACCGAGCGCTTGAGATCCTTCCAGAACGGCTCCTGGGCGACGTTCCAACCCAGGGAGACGGACGGGGACCAGGTCCAGCGGCGGTTCTGGCGGAAACGGGAAGTACCGTCGTAGCGGAGGTTGGCCTCGACCAGGTAACGGCCCTGGTAGTCGTAGTTGATACGGCCGAAGAAGCCGGCGGTGGACCATTCGTTGGTGGTACCGGAAATGGTCGGATTGACGGCGGAGCCGCCATTGTTCAAACCGGTGGTCAGACTGAGGACAGGCAGGTTGACGTCCTGCAGGCCGTTGCGGCGGGCGGAGAAGCTCTTGATCTGCTCTTCATCGGACTGGAAACCGACCATAGCCTTGAAGTTGTGGACTTTCTGGATGTCGAAGGTGTAGTCGGTGTAGATGTTCCAGTTGAAGTGCTGCGTCCGGCTCTGGCTGTTCTCCAGGTAGTTGGAAGCCGTGTTGGACAGCGGGATGAGTTCACCGGCGGTGTTGTGCTCACGCATCGGGAGGCTCAGGATGACGCCGTTGGTGGTGTTGTTGCGGAAGTTGAACTCGATGTGGGTGACCCAGTTCTTGATCGGCTCCAGGGTGAGGGTGGCCTGCTGGGACAGGTTGTCGGTCATCGAATCGTTATAACCGCTCTCTTGGAGTTTCTGGGCCAGGGAACCGCCGGAACCGTTGCCGGAGAAGTAGCCGTTCGGGTCATAGATCGGCAGGTTCGGCCAGCACTGGCGGCCGAGCTCATTGTAC
>JAEEVG010000078.1 GCA_016290835.1 Bacteroidales bacterium
CGGTAGAGGCCGCGGTTATGCGGGTAGAGCAGCTTGCTGGGGGTCCAGCCGCCGAACAGGGAGAACTGGGCGGCGTGGGTGTGGCCGCTGAGGGTCAGCGGGATGTCTTCCTTCCCCACCACATCGCGTTCCCAGTGCGTCGGATCGTGGCTCAGCAGGATGCGCCAGCAGCCTTCCGTGCCCTGGAGGGCCTTCGCCAGGTCCCCCGTCGAGGGGAAAGCTTTCGAGCTGCTGATATTCTCCACGCCCACGACGGCGAGCGTATCCCCGCCCCGCACGATGCGGCGGTTCTCGTTGCACAGCAGATCCCAGCCCAGGGCCCGTTCCCGCTCCGCAACCAGGGCGAGCGAATCCAGGTTCGCCGCCCGCCTGGCACCGGGCATATACGGGCAGTAGTCGTGGTTGCCCAGCACGGAGAGCACGCCGTCCGGGGCGTGCAGGCGCGACAGGACGGGGCCCGTCTTCAGCAGCTCCACCGGCCCGATCGTCACGAGGTCGCCCGTGAATACGATGAGGTCCGCCCCGAGCGCATTCACCTTGTCCACGGCCCGCTCCAGCGAGCGTTCGCGGAAGCGGAAAGAACGGGCGTGAATATCGGAAAGCTGCACCAGCCGGTAGCCGTCGAATGCCGCTGGAAGCGTCTCGGAGACGATTTCCACGTCGCGGACGCGGTAGCAGTTCCGCTCGATCAGGACGCCATACAGGAGCAAGATCGGAGGCAGGGCCAGCGACAGCAGGCCCCAGCGGAAGCAGCGCCAGAACGCCAGGCGGCACAGCAGGGCGATTAAGCCCGTCACGATGGCATTCACGGCCAGCAGCGCCAGGGACGCGACCAGCAGGAGAATCAGAATGGAGAAGGCCTCGCTGTACATCAGAGTTCCAGGCAACTATCCATAAAGGACTCGATCTGTTCGGGCTCAAGATGCTGGCCGATGAAGACGATCTTGTTCATCCGGTCGCCGTATTCGGGGTCCCAGTCGCGGCGCAACTTGGGGTCGCGGCGCAGCATGTCCTGGAGCTCATCGTAGGGCATCGTGGCGTACCAGTAGCCGGCGTCCTTGAGGGTCTTCTGCTTGCCGGCCGTCTCGAACAGATAGCATTTGTCGGTGTCGGCGCTGAAGTAGCAGAGGCCTTTGGAACGGATGATTCCGGCGGGCCACTTCTTCGCGACCATATAGTCGAACTTATTGATATCCAAGGCCGGACGGGCGTAATAGACATAGGTCCCGACGCCATATTCTTCGGCCTCCCCTTCCTCGTGGTCGTGATCGTGGTGATGGTGATGCTCGTGGTGATCGTGGTCGTGATCGTGGTCGTCGTCATCGTCGTCGCCCTCGATCTCCGCGATCCAGGCGGCGGAAGTCGCCACCTGATCGAAATCGAAGAGCCCCGTGTGCAGCAGTTTTTCGAGTTCGACCTCGCCATAGTCGCAGGTCAGGATCTCGGCCTTGGGCTGCAGGGCGCGGACGATGCTCCGCACGCGGCCGAGCTCGTCCGGGCTGAGTTCGGAAGCCTTATTGAGCAGGATGATGTTGCAGAATTCAATCTGCTCGATCACGAGGTTCTCGATGTCTTCCTCGTCGATGTCCTCGCGTTGCAGCGCCTCGCCGCAACCGAATTCGTCCTTCATCCGCAGGGCGTCCACCACCGTGACGATGCAGTCCAGCGTCGGGACGGCCACGCCGGGATACGACATCCGGGCGAGTTGGGGATAGGAGTTGATCGTCTGGGCGATCGGAGCGGGTTCGCAGATGCCGCTCGCCTCGATGGCGATATAGTCGAAGCGCTTCATCCGTGCGATCTCTTCGAGCTGCGCGACGAGGTCCATCTTGAGCGTGCAGCAGATACAGCCGTTCTGAAGCGCGATGAGGCTGTCGTCCGTCTGGCCCACCACGCCGCCCCGCTCGATCAGGTCGGCGTCGATGTTGACTTCGCCCAGGTCGTTGACAATCACGGCGAACTTGATCCCGCGGCGGTTCGTCAGGATGCGGTTGAGGAGCGTAGTTTTTCCGCTCCCGAGATAGCCGGTGATGAGCAGGACCGGCAGGGGTTTATTTTCAAGTGTCAGGTTCATCTCATTTCTGTTTGCGGAGCAAATTTAGCAAAATTAATGGCCGCACGGATGGATTAATGCGTATCTTTGTGCCATGACAAGCAGAAAATGCATCGAGGTGGTGGCCGCCGTCATCCGGCGCGGGACGCAGATCTTCACCACGCAGCGCGGCTACGGCGACTGGAAGGACTGGTGGGAGTTCCCGGGCGGCAAGATGGAGCCCGGCGAGACGCCCTCGGAGGCCCTTGTGCGCGAGATCCGCGAAGAGCTGGACGCCGAGGTCCGCGTGGGCGAGCTCCTGAAGACGGTCGAATGGGACTATCCCGCTTTCCACCTGACGCTGCATTGCTATTGGTGCACCCTCGCGTCGGACCAGATGCATCTGCTCGAGCACGAGTCCGCCCGCTGGCTCGACGCCGCCGGTCTGGACTCCGTCCGCTGGCTCCCCGCCGACGAGCAACTCCTCCCTTTGATTGCAAACACGCTTTTATCGGAATAGTTTGAAGCGAAGCGACGCAGGGGGTTTGGGGGGAACGCCCCCCAATCATAGCGGCAGCGTCATCGGAACAAAAATGCCGACCATGTTGGTCGGCATTTTTGTGGAGATGGGCGGAGTCGAACCGCCGTCCAAACAAAGTCCCAGGTAGCTTTCTACACGCTTATTCTTCCTTTGTTTGTCGGCCGGGGGCTGCCGGAAGACGGGCCACCCGGGGCTTATCCTCTGGGAACTTAGCGGCTCTTAGAGGCGTCTGCGCCGCGCATCCGGTTTTGATGATACCCCTTGATCCAGACTGAACCGGCCTAAAGCTGGAGGGATATACGTCGTGCCGCAGCCTAGGCGGCATCGATTAATGCTGAATCTCTTGGAGATTAGCAAGCGTACGAATAGTTGTAGTTGCCAGTTATGGCTTGAAGACTGGGATTAACGGGCCAGCCCCCTACGCCCGGCGTGCTTACCATCCGAAATCAGTGCTGTCAAAACCAGAACATCCCCGAATGATAATATGAAGTTTTTCATTTGCCTTTGGCCGTGCAGTCGAACGTCTGGATCGCCCCCAGATAACTGAAGCTGAAGGATTTCCGGTCCGTCCGGACCTCGACGCGGATTTCGTATTGTCCGCCGTCGCCCGCGACGACGCTGACTTTGCCCTGCTCAATCGGGTAGAACTGTGTCTGCTTCCCGGTCCGGACGCCGACGTACGATCCGCTGATAGACTTGTCCGCCTGCACGGAGCCATAGTAAAAAGTATAGGCATTCTCCGGAGTCGCGGAGCCCTGGTAGAGGCCGTCCGGGAGCGCAATGCTATTGGCGAGCGGCGCACTGATCAACAGGCGCACCACGGCACCGGAGGAAATCAGATCCAGATCCTCATCCGTCCGCCCCTGTGCAAGGTCCAGCTGGAAGCTGTTGACCCCGCCGAGGGCATCGGCGCCGTAGTAGTAGGCCGCGGCCCACTCGGCATCGAATTCATAGCGGTCACGCGCATCGCGCTCTTTGGAGCACGCCGCGAGGGCCAACAAGGCCACGACCGGGATGAACCATCTCAGGATCTTTTTCATAACCCCAAGATGCAAAAGCGGATGCAAAGATTGCATTTAAAATTGAAAAAAAGCGAATATTTTGGGCGGATTTACAAAAATCCCTATCTTTGCAATCCCTTTTTTAAGGACCAGCGCTACGGGAGATTAGCTCAGTTGGTTTAGAGCACATGCCTTACAAGCATGGGGTCACTGGTTCGAATCCTGTATCTCCCACAAAAATGGCTCGCACCGCGAGCCATTTTTGCGCTCGGGACCCACCTTGTCAAGTCTTTTTTGTATCTTCGCGTTGAGATGAACCACAGATTATTCACGATACTCGCCTTCTGCGCCCTGCTGCCGACGGGAGCGGCGGCGCAACCCGTCATCCGGCAACTCTATTTCGACACCCGCGCCTCTTTCCACCAGGAGGTGGACGGGGGCCGCTACAACAGCCAGTTCACCGGCGACCATTTCAACCTCAACATCCGCGGCAGCCTGTCTGAACACCTGGATTTCCGCATCCGCCAGCGGCTCAACAAGAAGGTATTCGACGAGCGCAACATGTTCAACGCCACGGATTTCCTGTATCTTCGCTGGGACGCTACGTCCCGCTGGTCCTTCACCGTGGGCAAGAACGCCGTGCTGATCGGCGGCTACGAGTTCGACGCCACCCCGATCGACGTCTATTACTACAGCAACTTCTGCAACAACCTCTACCAGGGCTTCTCCTTCGGGGCCGACGCCGCCTACAGTTTCGCCCCCGGGCAGCGTTTCGTATTCCAGTTCTGCAACTCTCCCCTCTCGCTGGGCTTCCAGGGCCTATACGCTTACAATTTCGCCTGGACAGGCCGTTTCGCCTCCTGGTGGGACACCATCTGGAGCGTCAACTTCGTGCAGGATGAATACCGGCGCACCATCAACTACATCTCCCTGGGCAACCACCTCGTCTTCGGCGGTCTGGCGGTGGACTTCGACCTGATGAACCGGGCCGGAAGCGGCCAGCGGAACTTCTTCTCCGACTACACCCTCATCTCAAAAATCATCTGGACCGTGGGAAAGTGGAATCTCTGCGCCAAGGCGGGCTACGAGCGAAATGCCATCGAGAATGTGGATGCGCTGGGCCGCGCGCTCGACCTCGCCGTCGCGCCGGGCACCCGGAACGTCTATGCCGGCTGCGGGGTGGAGTTCTTCCCCCTGCCCGACCGGGACCGGCTGCGCCTGCACGCCGTCTACTTCAAGAGCAGTACGATCGGCGTGGACAACTTCGATATAGGAATTACCTGGAGATTGGACGTAATCTCCAGGTAATCAAATACAATCAATCAAGCATCAATACGCGAGGACGCTCCAGAGGTCGCGGAGGCGCTGTTCTGGATCCCAGCGGCCGCCGAAGGTCCAGGAGGCCGTGAGCGTGTAGTACTGCGGGCTGCCGGGCGCCGTGTCCATATTGTTCGCGAGCCAGCCGCTGTGGCCACCCTGCCGCGTATTCCCGTAGTAATAGACCCGGAATCCCCACGGGCAGGGATCCAGGACCTGATCGGAATAAGCGTAGTGGATATTGCTGTCAATCACTTTGTCGGTCATCGTGCAGTTCGCGATATAGAACTGGGAGTCGTGGTGATAGCGCCCCAGCAGGGTCGGTGACGCGGCATCGAAGGAGGAATTGGTGATTACGAGCTTCTTGTCCTTGTCTCCCCGGCCGTCGTGCCAGATCATCGCCTTCCCGTCGCCATAGAACGAGCTGCGCGTGACGTAGCACCAGCCGCGCGGGCAGAGGAAGTCCACCCCGCGGCAGCGCAGGTCGAGGTCGGCGTGGTAATACATCCCGTCGCCGCCCGGCGCCCAGAGGGACAGGGCGTCGTTGCCGTCGGCCCAGATGTGGCAGTTGATGATGATGGTGCGCGTAGCACGGCCGAAGACGGCCATCTGGTGAGCGGTGGTCTCCTCGACGGTGGTGCCGTAGTTGTTGTAGATGGTCAGGCCGCTGATGATGCAGTCGTCCGCGCCCTCCTGCAGGACGATGACACCGTTGCCGACCTCCTTGCCCTTATACGAACGGATGGCCCGCTTGGAAGAAAGTTCCGCGAAGGTGATGACCGTCTCGTCCCGGTCCTCCCCCACCAGCACCAGGTTCGGCCGGTCGAGGATGACCTTTTCGTTATAATTCCCCTTGAGAATCAGGATCTTGTAGGGCTCCGTCGGATTGGCCGGGGCGCGCTCGATCGCGGCCTGGATGCTCTGTCCGGGCAGGACCACCGCATCGAAATCCCGGCGGTCGATCACCGGCCGGCGGAACATCTCGATCTTCCCGGTCTCGTTGGCACCCGGCGTGGTGAGGCTCACCGGGACCTTACCCTTCGGGTCGTATTTGGCGGCCCATTCCTCATAGAGCGGATAAAGGGCGGCCGGGCGGCTGTTGTACCAGCTGTAGCCGTTTCGGCGCTCGGGACCGATCTCCTCCAGACGGCGCCGGGGGATGCCGTCGCGGTCGCAGACATAAGGCTCGCACCATTTCAGGTCATAGAAACGGCCCCAGATCGGCGTAGCGTTGGGATCCTCCGTCAGCCGGGTGCTCATCACCCCGCCGTCGAAGCCGCGCGTCACGCGCAGGCCGGTGAGTTTGTAGGTGTCGAACCAGCGCATCGCCCCGTGGATGGCCCGCTTGACGCGTGCGTCCGGGTTCGGCAGGGTCATCAGCAGCCGGACGATACCCGAACTTTCCGCTGAACAATAAGACGGGAGTTCGTAGGCGCGCGCCGGCGCCGGGGCCAGGGTCTCCCGATCGTGCTGCTGGCACCAGACCGAGGGCTTGCCGTCCTGGAGGATCTGCGTAGCGAGGATGCACTCGATCCCCTTGTCGAAAGCGGTCCGCAGGCGCTCCCGCAAAGCCGCATCGGTCAGGCCATTACCATAGGGTTCCTGCTCGGAGGCGATGTTCCGGAAGAGCTCGAGGGTATTGACGATGGCGTCGTCATTGTAGGTGATATGTACCTGATAACCTGTCATTTCCGGCCAGAACTGCGGCCAGCCGCCATTCTCGTACTGCCCGGAAGCCAGGTATTCCACCGCTTTGATGAAGCCGTCGCGGAAACGCGGCTCGCGGGTGGCCTGCCACAAGCGCGCCAGGTAGATCATCTGCGAGGTGGTGGCGCCGTTGTCGATGGTCGAATCGTCGGTGCGGTTCTTCTCGGCGAGGACCCGGGCAAGTTCGGCGTCCGTCAGGCGCCGCGACATATCGATATTCTTGGGCCAGCCGCCCGTCACGCGCTGGTAGGTCAGCACCTGGTCGCCGACACGCAGGGCGTCTTCGGTCTTGAAGAAAGCAGGATCGGTCTCCTGCATGGCGTTGCGGCGGGGCATCTGGGCATTCACCTGCAGGCTGAGCAGCAGGGAAAGGGCGGCAAGCGCCAGGGGGCAGAAACGGAGTTTCATATCAGAATGATTATTGGAAAAGGTCGTAGGCGGTCTTGAGGAAGGTCGGGTAGGTCCCGGTGCTTCCCCACATGCTGATGTAGTAGAGGATGACGAGGTCGTTCTCCGGATCCATCAGGTATTCCGTGCCGGCGGCGCCGCCCCAGCGGAAGCAGCTGCTGCTCATCTGCGGGGCGATCTTCTCTTTGTCCGGATGGTCGAAAAGTTCGAAGCCGCGGCCGAAGCGGAAGCCCTTGCCGCCGCTGTTGACCTCCGGGAGCTGGTTCTCCAGCATCAGGTCGATGGTCTCCTTCTTCAGGATGCGGTGGTGGTTGAACTCGCCGCCGTTGAGAAGCATCTGGCAGAATTTTGCGTAGTCCTCGATGGGCCCGTAGAGGCCATAGGTGCCGCTGGCGAAGGTTTTGGGGCCGTCGAAGATGGCGTCGATGCTGGACATCGGGGACTTGACCAGCTGACCGTCACGCTTGGTGTAGGTGATCACGAAGCGCTCCTTCAGGGACGGGTCGTCGAAATAATAGGCGGTATGGTCCATCCCGAGCGGCTTGAAAATCACTTCTTTCAGGTATTCCTGCAGGGTCTTGCCGGAAAGGATTTCCACCAGGTAGGCGATCACGTCCATGTCGTAGTTGTAGTTCCACTCCGTACCGGGCTGGAAGCCCAGCGGGAGGGTCTTGTTGGCCTCGACGGAGGCGCCGACCGTGTTCCGGGGCGCAGGCTCGCGAACGCCGGAGGCCATCTGGATTCGATTCAGTTTGTTGGTCAGCGGAGCCAGGTAGCCGGAAGAGTGGGACATCAGGTGGCTGATGGTCACGGGACGCTCGGCAGGAACGGCAGTAAAAGTCCCGTCATCGGCCACGTCCGTGAGGACCTGGTCCGTGAATCCGGGGATATACTTGGAAATGGGATCTTCGAGGCCGCACTTGCCCTGTTCGTACAGGGTCATCAGGGCCACGGCCACGATGGCCTTGGTCTGGGAGAAGAGGACATAAATGTCATCAGGACGCGCCGGGACCTTGTTCTCCACGTCTTTGAATCCGAAGGACTTCTCGTAGACCACGTCCCCGCCCTTGGCCACGAAAGCCGTCACGCAGGAGACTTTCTGATCATCGACAAAGCCCTGGAGGACGGTGTCCAGCGCTTCGATACGCTCCGAGCTGACCCCGAGGGCCGCCGGATCGGCATTATGATTGAACGATTCGGGAACGCTCGAGCGGTTGCAGGAAACGAAGATGCAGGCGCCCAGGGCTGCGAGAGTGAAGAAGAATTTGTGCATGGTTAAAGCAAAAAACTTGATTTGCGTAAATTTATAAAAACGAATCGTTATTTCAAAAAAGTTTTCTATATTTGCAGTCCCGTTTGGAGAGATGCTCGAGTGGCTGAAGAGGCACGTCTGGAAAGCGTGTGACCGTCAAAAACGGTTCCAGGGTTCGAATCCCTGTCTCTCCGC
>JAEEVG010000079.1 GCA_016290835.1 Bacteroidales bacterium
CCGATGAACCAGACGACTTGCGAGACCACCGGCCTGACCAATGGCTACGGTTTCAAGAGCACGATGAATTAATAATCCGGATCCGGAAGATTCTCTACCGGGAGGCGCTCCGAGCTGGGGCGCCTCCCTTTGTTTTCCGCGCAAAAATCATTACATTAGCAGAATTAAAGACCACAGCGTATGAAACCGAGATCCCTGCTCCTTCTCCTGGCACTCTTCGCCACCCTGTGCGCCGGTGCGCGTCAGAAATACAATTTCAACAGCGACTGGCTGCTCAAGGTAGGCGACATCCCCGCTGCCAGCACGACCGGATTCAATGATTCGGGCTGGGAGAAAGTGACCCTCCCCCACGCCTTCAACGAAGACGAGGCCTTCCGCGTGGACATCCACGACCTCACCGACACGGTGATGTGGTACCGCAAACATTTCACCCTGCCCAAGGACTCGGAGGGCAAAAAGGTCTTCATCGAGTTCGAGGGCGCCCGCCAGGGCGTGGACGTCTATGTCAACGGCAAGTTGGTCGGACAGCACGAGAACGGGGTGATGGCCTTCGGTTTCGATATCAGCGACTGCATCCGCTCCGGGCAGAACGTCATCGCCGTGCGCGTGGACAACGACTGGAACTACGCCGAGCGCGGTACGGGCGTGAAATACCAGTGGAGCGACAAGAATTTCAACGCCAACTACGGCGGCCTGACGAAGAATGTCTGGCTGCACGTTCTGGACCCGTTCTACCAGACCCTTCCCCTGTACAGCAACCTCGGCACCACCGGCGTGTACATCTATGCCACCGAAATCGACACGGAGGGGCGCACGGCCCTGATCCACGTGGAGTCCCAGGTACGCAACGAGACCGGCTCCGACCAGACGGCGACCCTGTCCGTCCGGCTGGTCGACCGCGACGGGACCGTCCTGAAGGCCGTCCAGGGCCGCCCCGTAACGGTCGGGGACGGGCAGACCACTACCCTCCGCGCCGGAATCGAGGCCGAAGACCTGCACTTCTGGAGCTGGGGCTACGGCTATCTCTACGACGTGGTGACCGCCATCGTGATCGACGGCGCCGTGTTCGACGTGGTGACCACGCGCACGGGCTTCCGCAAGACGCATTTCGAGGAAGGCAAGATCTGGATCAACGACCGGGTGCTGCAGGTGAAGGGGTTTGCGCAGCGGACCTCCAACGAATGGCCCGCGCTGGGGATGAGCGTCCCCGCGTGGCTGAGCGACTATTCCAACGGCCTGATGGTCGAGGGTGGCGCCAACACCGTGCGCTGGATGCACGTCACCCCGTGGAAGCAGGACATCGAGAGTTGCGACCGCGTGGGCCTGATGATGTCGATGCAGGCGGGCGATGCCGAAAAAGATGCCCAGGGCGTGCAATGGGAGCAGCGCAAGGCCCTGATGCGCGACGCCATCATCTACAACCGCAACAACCCTTCGATCATCTACTACGAGTGCGGCAACGAGTCCATCAGCCGCGAGCACATGCTTGAGATGCGCGCGATCCGCGACCAGTACGACCCCCACGGCGGGCGGGCCATCGGCTCGCGTGAGATGCTAGACATCCGCGAGGCCGAGTACGGCGGCGAGATGCTCTACATCAACAAGAGTTCCCATTCCCCGATGTGGGCGATGGAGTACTGCCGCGACGAGGCCCTCCGCAAATACTGGGACGACTGGTCTTATCCCGGCCACAAGGAGGGAGAAGGCAACAACATGGTCTGGTCTGCTGCCCAGAACGCCTATATTCCCGGCAGCGCAGCCGCCTACAACCACAACCAGGACCGATTCGTGGTGGAACACGTGGCCCGCTGGTACGATTATTGGCGCGAGCGCCCCGGCACGGGCACGCGCGTGAGCAGCGGCGGCGTGAAGATCATCTTCTCCGACTCCAACACCCATTTCCGCGGGGTGGAGAATTACCGCCGCAGCGGCAACGTGGACCCGCTCCGCATCCCCAAGGATACCTATTTCGCCCACCAGGTGATGTGGGACGGCTGGGTGGATATCGAGCATCCGCGCATCTACATCGTGGGCCACTGGAACTACGACGCCGGGACCGTCAAGCCCGTCTATGTGGTCTCCAACACGGAGGAGGTCAAACTCTTCCTCAACGGCCGGGAACTCCCCGCCCCTGAACAGCAATATCATTTCCTCTTCACATACAAAGACGTCGCCTTCGCCCCCGGCAAGCTGGAGGCGGTGGGCTATGACGGCGGCCGCGAAGTGGCCCGCTACAGCCTCGAGACCGTCAGAGCCCCGGCAGCGATCAAACTGACCAAGATCGAGGATCCGAGCGGCTGGCGGGCCGACGGGGCCGACGTCGCCCTGGTCCAGATCGAGGTGGTGGATGCGCAGGGCCGCCGCTGTCCCCTCGCCAATGATATGATTCACTATGACTTGCAGGGTCCCGCGGAGTGGCGCGGCGGCATCGCCCAGGGCCCGGACAACTACATCCTCGCCAAGGACTTCCCGGTGGAGTGCGGCGTGAACCGCGCCATCCTCCGCTCCACCACGAAGGCGGGCCGCGTGACGCTGACCGCATCGGCGCCGGGCCTGAAGAGCGCCTCCGTGAGCTTCGAGACGCTGCCGTTCGAGGTCAAGGGCGGCCTGTCCACCTACATCCCCGGCAACGAACTGCCCGGCCGGCTGGACCGCGGACCTACCCCGCGGACACCTTCCTACGTTGACCGCGCGGTCGATGTGCCGATCGCCGGCGCCACGGCCGGCGCGAATGCCGACAAGGCCGAGGCCAGCTGGGACGACAACGAACTCAGCGAGTGGACCAACGACGGCAATCTCGCCACGGGCTGGATCACATACCGGCTCGCCCGCCCGGCCACCATCGACGACGTCTGCGTCAAGTTCACAGGCTGGCGGATGCGCTCCTACCCCATCGAGATCTGGGCCGGAAAAGAACTGATCTGGAGCGGGGAAACGGAGCGGAGCCTGGGCTATGTGCATATCCCGGTCAAGCCTGTCTCCACGCAGGAAATCACCCTGCGCCTGAAGGGTTCCGCCGCCGAGGCGGATGCCTTCGGCGCCATCACGGAAGTGGTGGCCCCGGCCGCCGGAGAGCTCGACCTCTACAAGGCCCAGGGGGCCGAGAAGCCCAGCAACGAGCTGCGCATCGTCGAGATCGAATTCAAGGAAAAACTGCCGCAATAAATGAAACAGACGACCAAAATCAGCATCGTTTCCGGGGCGCTCGTCTTGCTGCTCGGCGCCGGGTTGGCCTGGCTCCTGTCCGGCTACCAGAAATACAACGCTCCCCTGAATGCCAGATCCTTCGATATCTATTGGATGGTCGAGTCGGAAAGTCCTGATTATCACGTGTCTTTCATCGACGGGGGCGTGGAGCTGGTCGCGCCCAAGGGCCTGACGATGTGGTACCGCAAGCCCCTCGAGGGCGACGGGGTGATTGAATACGACGCCCGCGTGATGCAGGAGCGGGAAGGCGACCGCCTGAGCGATCTCAACTGCTTCTGGATGGCGACTGACCCGGCCGCGGAGGACATTTTCGCACGCAGTGCGGAGCGCCGCGGCGTTTTCGCCAACTGCGCCACCCTCCAGCTCTATTATGTCGGCTACGGCGGCAACCACAACACCACCACCCGTTTCCGCCGCTACAACGGGATGCCCAACCCGGCCCTGCTCCAGGAGTACACCGACCCGGAGCACCTGCTGCAGCCCAACCATTGGTACCACATCCGCCTCGCCTGCGAGGACGGGCGGGTCAGCTACACCATCGACGGAGAGACCCTCTTCGACTACACCGACCCCGAGCCGCTCCAGCGCGGCTGGTTCGGCTTCCGCACCACCCTCTCCCGCACCCAATTCAAGAACTTCAAATACACGCCTAAACATTAGATATCTATGAAACGGGTTCTTCTGGCGTCTATTTTTCTAATAGTACTTGCATCTAACCAGTTCCTCACGCTGGCGCAAGTCACCATCGTTCGCCGGGACACGCTCGCCATCGCGGATACGGCCCGGGTTTCGCGGCCGGACAGGACGCGTTCCGTGGCCGATGACCTGCTGAAGTCGGTGATGCATCCCAGCCCGCAGTCGGCGGCGTATGCACGGTATGGCGAGTATCCCGTCGATTACTCCACCGGCGTCCCGAAGATCGAAATCCCCCTCTACACCCTCGACACCGGGGACTACCAGCTCCCCATCTCCCTCTCCTACCACGCTTCCGGCATCAAGGTCACCGACGTCTCCACTCCCGTCGGGCTGGGCTGGGTGCTCAACGCCGGCGGCGTCATCTCACGCACCTGCCGGGCCGTCCCGGACAGATACGGAGGTTGGTACGACCTCTATTTCAAGGACAGGGCCCAGGCAGAGCAGGAACTTGCCGCCAGCAGATCCGGTTCCGGCAACGGCCATGACTGGTGGGAATATGCCCTGTCCGGATTCGCCGCCTACGACTCCGAGACAGACCGCTACGCCTACAACTTCCCCGGCAAGGCCGGTATCTTCCGCTACGACTCCTCCGACCGCAGCATCTACGCCGTCCCGCATGACCCCATCCGCATCGAGGAGACTACCACCGGATACAAGATTACCGACACCGACGGCACCGTCTATACTTTTGAAACTACTGAACTCTGCGGAGGAAGCGCCGGACAGTATATCGGCTCTTACTACCTCTCCTCCATCGTCACCGGCGAGCGGCACAACGTCATCACCTTCACCTACGGACTCAACAGCATGTGCCAGGTCCGGTATCGTTCCGAATCCTATGAGTTCGGAGACAATGTCTACTGGTGGCAGGAAAGTGAGTATGGGGTTTTATTCACCCATGAAGAGACAGAGAATATCTCTACTTTCCTCGAGCCCTTCCAAGCCTATGTCTATAATGCCCCCCTGTTGACCGCGATTAATTGGAACGGTGTCACCGTATCGATCTCCTACACCGCCGACCGGCAGGATGCGCAGCCTATGCGGATGACTGCCATCTCCGTCTCCGAGGGAGGGAACCCCGTCCGCCATATCACCCTCGACAACAACGGTTACTTCGGCACCAACGCCCGCAACTACCGCCTCAAACTCTCCGGGCTGACCGTCCGGGGCAATGCTTCCGCCACCAGCCCCGCCGAGACCTGGGCCTTCTCCTACAACAGTCTCACCCCGCCGGAACACTACAATGCGCCCATCAACGGGAGTGAGCGATCCTATGAAGACTACTGGGGATACTGGAACGGCAAGACATCCGTGCATCTCATCCCGGATGGTATCGTTCCAGGATATACGACTGCCGACCGTTCCTCCGTCGAATACTACATGAAGATGTGCTCCCTGGAGAGCATCACCTACCCCACCAAGGGCAAGACTACCTTCACCCTGGAAGCCAATCGCGTCGGCAATACCCTCGTCGGGGGACTGCGCGTCGCCGCCATAGCCAACTATGACTACGACGGAACCCTGCTGGAGAAGCGATCCTATGAGTACGCCGATGCCGAAAGAAGCACCGAGATCACGGACGAACTCTTCTGCTGGAACGAGGATGTCCATTATTATTTCAATCCGGAGATCCCTATCGGGATGGTCTTTACGGCCACCCGCGAGCACTTCTTCGCCACGGCCTCTCCGATCCTGCCTCTTTCCGGGTTCAGCGGAAGCCCCGTCAACTACCTCTCCGTCACCGAGTATGTCGGGGGCACAGCGGCCTCCAACCTCGGCAAGAACGTCTACACTTATATCCTCGACACCGAGTACTCCTACCCGGGATCTGACGAAGACTATTACCTGCCACCGCTGCCTGTCCGCTACTATTCAAACGAGTACAACAACGACGAGGGCAACATCCGGGCCCTGCTCTCCGAGAAGGAGTATTGGAAAAGGAATGCCGACGGCACCTATACCAAACAGTTGACCGAGAGTTACGGATATGACGAACCGCTGCCTCCCCATCCGTACTTCACCACCGGCGTGCGTATCGCGCGCAGGGGAATCTCCGTCATCTACGAGAATTATTACAATGCGGATTTTGCCCCGTACCTAGACCACAACGACTACTGGGACAGTTTCGTGTTCACCAACTGCCGGGCCTACCGCAGGCCCAGGGTTTCGACAGGAAAGACCGTCCGGGATCACATCACGGGTGTCACCATCGCCACCGATTACACCCTCGACGACAGCCTCCGCACCCTGAGACCCATCCGGGAGTCCGTCACCAACAGCGACGGCAAGGTCGCCCGGACGGACTATACCTATCCCTTCGAGTTGTCGTCATCGCCCTACACGGCCATGACCGCCGCCAACCGGGTGGACGTTCCTGTCAAGGAAAAATATTATTACGACGGCACGCTCCAACGCACCCGCGAGACTACCTACGGTGTTTTCAACACCTCGATGTACCTGCCCGCGTCGCTCAAGGAGACGCTTGACACCACCACCCGCACCCTGATCACCTACGACAACTACGACACCGCCGGGAACCTGCGCCATGCCACCACCGTGGATGATCGGAAGTTCACCTTCCTCTGGGGATACGGCAGCCGCTATCCCGTGGCGATGATCGAGGGGCTGACCTGGTCGCAGGTGCAGAACACCGCAGGCACGACGCTTATCAACAACCTGGCGTCCAGTACGACATCCAATGCCGCTACATACCTGAACTCCCTCCGCTCGGCCATCGTCTCGCCGCCGTCCCTGGCTTCGGACCCGCATCTCGTCACCACCTATACCTACTCCCCGGGGGTCGGCATTCTCTCCGAGACCTCGCCCGACGGGGCGACGAAATCCTATACCTACGATGCCCTCGGGCGCCTGACCACGGTCTCAGACGACCAGGGCGAGATCGAGTCTTTCGGCTATGACTTCGCTTACGGCTCCGGGAGCAGCTGGACCCCGAACCGCGTCCTCCGCTCCGTAAAGAAGAACGCACAGCCGTCCAATACAGATCGCATCCGGACCTACCAGTACTATGACGGCCTCGGGCGGTCCATCTTCGAGATGCGCATAGGTGCCAGCGCCCTGGGCGTCAACCTGCTCAGCTTCAATGAGTATGACCTCGCCGGACGCCAGACGCGCCAGTGGCTGCCCGTCCCGATCTCCGCCGACCTGACGACCCCGGACGGATTCCCCACCCTGGCGGGCCAGACCTACGGCTCCACCGACGGCCCGCGCGCCTTCTCGGAAAGCGTCTACGAGGCCTCCGCCCTCGACCGCGTCCCGTACGCCTACGGCCCCGGCGCCGCCTGGTACGCCGACAACGGCGGCGGGTATCCCGTCCGGACCGAATGGCTCGGCAACACGGATGAGGGTGTTACGGCCTGCAAGTACTACTTCGTCAACGGCTCCTCACTTGGTGCAAACGGTTGTTATGCCGCCGGCACCCTGTCCGTCGTCCGCGCCACCGACGAGGACGGCGCCGTCAGTCTCACCTTCACGGACAAGCTCGGACGGACCGTGATGACGCGGCAGGTCAACGGCTCCCTCTACAGCGACACCTACTACGTCTACGACGGCCGGGGGCAACTCCGCTTCGTCCTTCAGCCACTATATCAGATCGACGCCAGCCTCTCCGCATTCTCCTTCCGCTACACCTATGACGACCGGGGCAACCTCACCCGGAAGCAGCTGCCGGGAGCCGGTTACGTCCAGTACGTCTACGACGCGTTCGACCGCCCGGCCTATGTCCAGGACGGCCGCAGGAGGGACGCCGGGACCAACCGATGGCTCTTTTATACCTACGACAATCTCGGGCGCGTGGTCACCGAGGGGGAATGCACCGGGCAGGACAATACCGCATCCCCGGTTGTCCTGAAGACGAACTACTACGACGGCTATTCCTTCGCCGGGACGACGCTCTTCCCGGGCGCCACTTTCCCTTCCACGGGTTCCTGGTGCATCGGGCGCCAGACAGGGCAGGAACTGCGCGTGCTCGGGGCCTCCGCCTCCGGCTACGTCCCCCGCGCCTGGTACTACGACAGCCGCGGACAGGTCACCAAAGAGATCATAGGCCATCACGATAGCCTGGGCTATGATACACGCGAGATGACCTGGACCTACACCGGGCAGCCCGCCACCGCCGTCACCACCCGCAGCTCCTCCGTCAGCGGCGTGCCGGCCAGCCAGACCCGCACCTGGTCCTACGACCACGTCGACCGCCTCACCGCGGAGACCCTCTCGCTGCCCGGAACGGCGACGGCGACCCTCGCCACCTACACCTACGACAACCTGGGGCGGCTCGCGGCCAGGAAGCTCGCGGGGAGTACCACCAATGCCGAGAATTACACCTACGACATCCGCAGCCGTACCACCGGCATCTCCCACCCGAACTTCATCCAGGACCTCTCCTACACCTACGGCTCCGACGTCTCCGCCTCCGGCTGGAAGCGCTGCGCGAACGATACCCGCAAAGCCTATACTTTCACCTACGACGGCCTCCACCGGCTCAAGAACGCCAACT
>JAEEVG010000080.1 GCA_016290835.1 Bacteroidales bacterium
CCCCGATCACGGGCCAGCCGTCCTCGCTCCAGTGCATCGGCTGCAGGTGCACCACCCGTCCCAGCGCGCCCAGGCGCTGGAAATGCAGGAACCACCACTGCCCGTCCGGGGTATCGACGATGGCCCCCTGGTGCGGGCCGTTGATGTCCGTACTCCCCTGCTCCAGCACCACGCGCTTCTCATACGGACCATAGATGCTCTTCGAACGCAGGATGGTCTGCCAGCCGCCCTCCACCCCGCCTTCGGGAATGGAGAGGTAGTACCAGCCGTCCCGCTTGAGCCACTTGGTCCCCTCGGCCACGGGCCCGGTGTAGACCGTCACGCCCTCGTCCAGCAGGGTGCGACCGTCCGGGCTCATCTTGTGGACGATGATGGGGCCGGCGCCGTGCTTGCTGCGGCCCAGGTAGGCCTGGCCGTCGTCGTCCCAGAAGGGGCAGGGATCCTCCCATTTGGCCACGGCCTGGACGCAATGCAGCGGGCTCCAGGGCCCTTCCGGCCGCTCGGCCGTCGTCATGAACAAGCCCTCGTCGGGCGTGCAGAAGTAGATCCAGAATTTCCCGTCGTGCCAACGGATGGCCGGGGCCCAGGAGCCGCCGGCGTAGTGTTTGTTCTCATCCCAGCCGGGCAGATCGAAGCGGTCATAGACCTGGGTGACGATGCGCCAGTTTACCAGGTCGTCCGACTCCAGAATCTGCATCCCGAGAAAATGGAAATCGGAGGCGACCATATAGTATTTCTCCCCCACCCGGATCGCGTCCGGGTCGGACCAATCGCCGTTCAGGATGGGATTGATGTAGGTCCCGTTGCCCTGGTCGCCCCAGGACAGGGTCCGGTCCTGTCCGGAGACGGGCAGGGCCAGCAGGGCCAAGATGGCCCCGGCAAACAGGAAGGAGATGCGTTTCATCGGGCAGGCCTTACGGGAGTGGCGGCGTCGTGCTGCTCGAGCACCTGGATGCCGTAAGTGTCGCGGTACGGGCTGAGGGGCCAGCGGAAGCTCTCCGGGGCATCCGGCAGGGCGGGACTGAAGCCGCTGAAATTGGCCACATGTTTGGCCAGCGGCAGGCCGCTCTGCTGGATGGCCGTCACCACGCACTTGGCCAGTTCATAAGCACCGTAGGTATTGAAATGCGTATTGTCGGCCACATCGGCCGGCATGCCCTCGAAGGAACCCGCCTTGTAGTGCACGAAGGCCTTTTTGGAATCCTCCGGGCCCATGGCCTCATAGAAAATCCCCGACATCGTGTGCAGGTCGAGGAAGGTGACGCCCTCGCGGCGGGCCACCCATTCCATCGCCTCCGGATAGTCTTCGTGCGACTCGACGATATGCCCCTCGGCGTCAAAGTTGCGGCGGTGCGTCGGAGAGACCATCACGGGGATGCCGCCCGCGGCGCGGATCTCGTCGATGAAGGTCTTGAGCTGCGTGGCGAAGAAATAGTAGCCGCCCTTGCCGGGACCCTTGAGTTTCATGTCGTTATGCCCGAACTCCACGAACACGTAGTCGCCCGGCTGCAGCTGGGTGAGGATCTTGCGCAGGCGGCCGGCGCCCATGAAAGTATCCGCCCGTTCGCCGCTCTCACCATAGTTGGCGATCGCCACCTGCGTATCGAAAAACCAGGGGAACATCTGGCCCCAGCTGGCCCAGGGCTCAATATCCTGGTCCACCACGGTAGAATCCCCGCAGAGGAAGACCGTCGTCACACCCGCAGGCGCCGGCTCGATCCGGATCGAGGCGACCGCCGGGGCATCGCCCGCGATCTCGAGGTTGATGCTGTCGTCCCAGTCGAGCTTGAAGCGCTCCCGGGGCTTGAGGATCACGTCCACGGGATCCTTGCCGGCCTCGCGGATGATCTTGTCGCGCTTGTTGACCAGGAACTGCACGGTCTTGACTTCGCCCTTGGCGACGGCGAGGTCGTTGACCGCGAGCCGGCGGGATTCGCTCTTGACGAAGGTCCGCGAAGCGAATTTGCGGGAGCCGATCTGCATCGTGATCAGGTAGTTGCCATCCGGCACGGGGACGTTCAACTCGAAGAACTCCTGAGGCTTGGAGGTATCGTAGGTATAGATGATCGGGAAATCCGCGGCAGATGCGGAGAACGCTGCCAGCAAGAGGGCAAGCAGGAGAATCTGGGTTTTCTTCATGATGATGTGGTCGTTTTTCTCCCCAAATTTAAAAAATATCCCTATCTTTACGAAACAAATCGTACAAACACAACTATTAACCTTTTATATTTATGGCAAGAAGAGAAGCATTCAAAATGTTCCTGAAGCCGGGATTCGAGGACGAATACCAGCGCAGGCACGCGGCCATCTGGCCGGAGCTCAAGGCCCTGCTCCAGGGCACGGGCGTGAAGAATTATTCCATCTGGTGGGACAAGGATACCAACATCCTGTTCGCCTATCAGGAAGTCGAGGGAGAAGAGGGCTCCCAGGATCTCGGCGCCAATCCCATCGTGCAGAAGTGGTGGGACTACATGGCCGACATCATGGAGGTCAATCCTGACAACTCCCCGGTCTCCATCCCGCTCGACGAGCGTTTCTATATGGAATAGCACCCCGGACCGGGACTGTCAGTTTTTTTCAGAAGCAGGACAATTCATCGTTCTGCTTCATTTTTATAATATACGCGTATGAATTCATAATAAGTGAGTAGTTTCATAAATATATGTGAATTTATGGTGAATTTTTAATAAGATAATTATGTGCTGCAGCCAAGGGAGAGCGCCGACGAAAATCATGGGGAGATGTTACCATCTGCGATAAATTTTACTATATTTGCGACATTATATTTAATAATAGCGCACACATAAAGACTATAACCTCATTATAACCATAAGTTTAACCAAAAATTCCCCAATGATGAAGAATCATCTCAGAATTGCGCTGGCAGCGCTGCTCCTCCTCGTGGCGGGCTCCGTGGCGTTTGCCCAGCAGAGAATCTCGGGAACGATTGTCGACTTGTCCGGCCAGCCGGTCATCGGCGCGAGCGTGATGATCCCCGGTACCACCACCGGCACGGTCACCGACCTCGACGGCAAGTACGAACTCAGCGTTCCTGCGGGTACCAATCTCACCGTTTCCTGCATCGGCTTCGTGGACCAGAACTTCACCGTCGTCGCCGGAAAGAATGTCTATGACTTCAAGCTCTCCGACGATGCGGAGATGCTCGAGGAAACCATCGTGATCGGTTACGGTACCGTCAAGGTCAAGGATCTCACCGGTTCCGTCACCGCCGTCGGCTCCAAGGACCTGGAGATCCCGGTCTCCAACGTGGGCCAGGCCCTGCAGGGCAAGATGGCCGGTGTGGTGGTCTCGGTAGGCAACCAGGCTCCTGGCTCCAGCCCGACCATCCGCGTCCGCGGTAACAAGTCCATCAACACCTCCAATGAGCCCCTCGTGCTCGTGGACGGTTTCCCGGGCAGCCTCTCCAACGTCCCTGCCGACCAGATCAAGAGCATCAACGTCCTGAAGGACGCCGCCGCCACCGCCATCTACGGTAGCCGCGGTGCCTCCGGCGTTATCCTCGTTACCACGAAGAACGCCATCGAAGGCCAGACCAGCGTGTCCTACAGCGGCTATGTGCAGATCAAGGACTCCTCCACGGAGATCTACGATGTGATGGAGCCGCTTGATTACCTGAAGTTCACCCTCGGCTATGCCAAGGACCAGTCTTACAACTACTACTCGAATATCGCCAACTTCTATGGTATCGGTGCACAGAACGGTAATCATTATAACGATTACGCGAAGATGTCGATCCACAACTGGCAGCGCGATATTCTCAAGACGGGTATTTCGCACAACCACAACGTGACCATCAGCAACGGCACCAAGCGCAGCCGGACGATGTTCTCGATGAACTATACCTACGATGACGGTACGGTCATCAACTCCTGGTATCGCCGCATCAACGCCAATCTGCGCAATTCCCTGAAACTTACTGATAATCTGGACTTCGAACTCAATCTGGCGTACAATACCTCGAAGAGCCGCAGCAACGGCCGCCAGGGTTCCCTCTATCAGTACCGCCCCCTGGAACCTCTCGGAAATGGGGACAATGTGGGAGGCTTCGGTAATGGTCTCTCCTATATTGATAAAGCCTACGATCCTATCGAGTTGACTTGGAACGACGAGCCCAACTCCTCCAACCACAACTTCCGCGGCATCGGCTCCATCAACTGGCGTCCTGTGACGGGCTTGACCCTGCGTACCGAACTCGGACTCAGCAAGGGTTTCACCCGCAACGAAGGCTATTCCAAGGGTTATGGCAACACCCGGCACTCCGCTTCCCTGAGCCGCGGTGAGAGCAGCATGCTGAACTGGAATACGACCATCCAGTATGAGATTCCGTTCTCCAACAAGAACCACCGCGCCGACATCATGATCGGTAACGAAATGCGCATGTCCGACAGCCAGAGCATGTCCTTCTCCGCCTATGATTATCCGGACAATTTCGACCGGGAGCGCACCTTCGCATTCATGAACCAATATACTGAGGCTGGAGATTTCAGCACCAGCTACGGCACCCCCGGACGTTCGGTCTCCTTCTTCACGCGTGCAAATTATTCGTTGATGGACCGCTACCTGCTGACCTTGACGTTCCGCGCCGATGGTTCCGCCAACTTCGCTCCGAACTACCGCTGGGGTTTCTTCCCGGCAGCGGCCTTTGCGTGGCGTATCATCGACGAACCTTGGATGTCCGGCACCAAGGACTGGCTCTCCAACTTGAAACTCCGTCTTTCCTGGGGTGTGACCGGTAACGACTCCATCGGCGCCAATATGTGGCGTGAGACCTGGAGCCTGAGCGGCAACACCGCTACCACCATCAGCAGCCAGCGCTACGACACCGAGCTCGACTACCTCCAGTCTTATTATCCCAAGACCATGATGCAGAACCCGAACCTCATGTGGGAGAACACCTACACGACCAACCTCGGTCTGGACTTCGGCCTCTTCAACGATCGTCTCGACGGCACCATCGAAGGCTACTATATCGTCACCGACGGCCTGCTGATGAACGTCCCGATCAATGGATCGACCGGTTATACCTCCCAGTGGAAGAACCTGGGTACCGTCTCCAACCGCGGTTTCGAGCTCACCCTGAACGGCGACATCGTCCGCAACCGCGAGTTCACCCTGCGCGCCGGCCTCGTGTTCCAGTACAACCTCAACCGTGTCGATTATATCGATCCTGCCGTCAAGACCACGAACTTCAGCTCCTGGTCCAACTCCGAGCACCGTCCTGCCAGTGGAGAGTATTATATTGAAGAAGGCAGCCCCATGGGTATGATCATGGCTTATGCCTATGACGGATGGTATACCACCGACGACTTCAACTACGATGCTGCAACCGGCGTCTATACCCTGAAAGAGGGTGTTCCCGATTACCGGGATGACTCCTATTGGGGTCCTTTCAAGATTCCCGCCACGCAGAAAGCTTTCCCTGGTGTCATCAAGTTCAAGGACCTCAACGGCAACGGCGTCCTCGACAAGGATGATACTTACAAATTCGGATCGATGACTCCTCCGGCATCCGGCGCGCTCAACCTGCAGGCTCGCTGGCGTCAGTTCGACATGACCGCCAACTTCAACTATGTGCTCGGCGGCCATATCATGAACTACCAGGCATTGATGAATACCTACGGCTCCAAGGACAACCGGCAAGGCGCCAACCGTCTTGCCTTCGTGTCCGGTGCTTATTCCGCATACCGTTGGAACAACGGTGACATTGAGTTTGTCCAGGATCCCAATGAGTTGAAGGCGATGAACGCCAACGCTACGATGTGGACTCCTACTTCCATGGTTGGCTACCTGGTCGACAAATATCTCGAGGATGCTTCCTTCCTGCGCCTGCGCAACCTCAGCATCGGCTATACTCTGCCGAACAACATCGCCAAGAAGGTGATGATGAAGAGCGCCCGCGTGTACTTCTCCGCAACCAACCTCTTCACCCTGACCCGCTACACGGGCCTCAACCCTGAGGTCAGCATCGGCGGCAGCTCCACGACGCCGGGTGTGGACAACGGCAGCTATCCGCTCTCCCGCACCTACACCCTCGGTTTGAATGTCACTTTCTAAAGAACTGTAGCATTTGATGACCATGAAAAAGATTTTTCATATCCTGATGGCGGCCGTCGCGGCTCTGTCGCTGGCCTCCTGCCAAGAATACCTCAGCGCCAACTCCCCGAGTACGGTGGATGCAAACTTTGTCTTCTCGAGTATTGAAACCGCCAGGACTGTGCTTTACGGCGCTTTCAATTCCATCACAAATTCCATCACATCCGGTCTGCCGACCAACTTGGATGACATTGGTTCCGATTCGGACCGTTGCTCCATCGGTATCGTGGCGGATCTTGTAGGCGCATCTCTCCTTTATGGTGGCAGCCCTTCGTATACCGTTGAAGAATTCAATATCAACGGTTCGTTCAAGGGTTACTGGGACACCTATTACGGCGCCCTTTCCAAAGCGAACCAGGTGATTGCGAATATCCTTGCGAAAGAAGATATCGAATCCATCTTGGCTTCCGCTCCGAACGATTGGTCCGACCTGCTCGGCCAGGCCTACTGCATGCGCGCCACGATGTATTATGAGATCGTCATGCACTGGGGCGACTGCATCTATTATACAGAGAATGAAGTCGGCCAGGACCTCAAGGAACTCACGAACCGCGACCTCGTCATCGAACGGGAAATCGCTGCCGTCGAGAAAGCCGAGAAGTGGATGTACTCCATGGGCGACAACAACCACCTTCCTGACCAGATGACCCGCAACTATGCCGACGGTCTGATCGGCCGTCTCTGCTTCATGGCGGCCGCCTATCAGACCCGCCGTATGGATCTGGGCGACGATTTCTATGTGAATGAGGATGGGAAACCTTACACGTATGAAGTTTGGGGAACAGACCCTGCCCGTAAAGCCGCGTATGGCCGCCGTTCTGACTGGAAGTCTTTCTATACAAAGGCTATTCCCTATCTTGAGAAAGGTGTCAACCAGCCGGCCGGTGCCTCATTGACGACAGTCGATCCGCGTTCAGATGCAAAACGTGTATATAACAACCCGTTCCAGTACTACTTCGACCAAGTCACCAAACTCGTGATGCCCGAAGAGAGCATCTTCGAATGGTCTATGCGTGCAGAAACGGGCGGCCGTATGGCTTATAACTTCGGCCGTGCCTCCAATGGCGGCTCTACTGCCTATCCTCCGAAGACCAATGCCCAGACCAGTTCTTATCCTGAAGTCCTTTACGGCTGGTTCGATCCCCAGGATTTGCGCCGCGACGCCTCTTTGAGCGTGACAGGTTCCACCGGCAGCGGCGCGGAGGTTATCTATAATTATGTTTTGAGCAATAAGATCACGATCGGCGTCGGCATGAACAAGTATGACCTGAACCGTCAGGAGAACCCGGATGCCCGCCAGATCAAGTCCGGTATCAACTACGTGTATATGCGCCAGGCTGACCTCATCCTGATGCTTGCTGAGGCTTATGCCGTGAACGGTGACAACGCCAAGGCTGCGACCGAACTCAAGAAGATCCACAACCGCGCCTTCGCGGACGACATCCAGGATGCCAAGTACAACGAGTTGCTCGCCTCTGTGGGCGGTGACGTATTCGAGGCCATCATCAAGGAGCGCTCTCTCGAGTTCGTGGGCGAGACGCTTCGCCGCTGGGATTTGATCCGTACCGGCAAACTCCCACAGGTCGCTGTCGAGTACCGGAAGACGCTGATCGATCATATGAACGAAATGAAGACCAACGGCTATGTCGCATATCCTAACGGCAACGAGTTCCCTGCCTGGATTTGGACCAAGATGATGGATGGCAAGCAAGTCCTGGGCTATCGTCTGACCGCCCAGTGCCCTGAGGGCCTGGATCCCAACTCCGACGAATATGCCCTGTTGTATCCGAGCTGGCGCGGCCAGCACGATGACTGGAAGAAAGTGGCTGATGAAGACGGTTACAAAGGTACCATTGTTGAAGATATGACCAACTTGGCTATCATGGGTATGTTCAAGCATATCGAGCCTGACTCGGCCGAAGCGCTTGCCCTGGAAGCCCGCGGTTACAAAAAGACGCCTTGGGGCGTTGGCTCTTATACGCAAGGCGGGCTCGGACTCGCCCCTGATGCCGGTATCGAAGCCAAATGGACCTCTGAGTTCATGATCGGCTACACCGATGCCGACTATGCCGCCAAGAAGGCGCCGATCTACCTCATCCCGATGAACCAGACGACTTGCGAGACCACCGGCCTGACCAATGGCTACGGTTTCAAGAGCACGATGAATTAATAATCCGGATCCGGAAGATTCTCTACCGGGAGGCGCTCCGAGCTGGGGCGCCTCC
>JAEEVG010000081.1 GCA_016290835.1 Bacteroidales bacterium
CCGCCGGGCAGCTGCTCGGAGTAGAGGCTCTCGGGGTGCAGGATGGTCCCGTAGTCGAAGAAGAGCTTGTCTGCGATGCGCTCGATGGTGGCGTTGAGCAGGACGTCCTGGTGGTCCAGGATGATGATCGGGTCGATGATGTTCTCCAGGTCGCGTACCTGGTGGGTGGAGATCACGATCGTGCTGTCTTCGGCCGTGTACTTCATCAGGGCGGAGCGGAACTGGGCCTTGGACGGGATGTCCAGGCCGTTGGTGGGTTCGTCGAGGTAGAGGTAGCGTACGCCGGCGGCCAGGGCGAAGGCGATGTAGGTCTTCTTGAGCTGGCCGGAGGACATCGCGTTCATCTTCTGGTCGGGCTCCACCTCGAATTCCTTGAGGATGGTCTCGAACTTGTCCAGTGAGAAGTTGGGCCAGAACTTGCCGGTCGCCCGGGCCCAGCCGAGGGCTTTGTCGGAGAGCGGGGCCACTTCGTCGGGGAGGTAGTACTGGTCCTGGAGGAGGGAGGGCTCGCGCTTGTAGGGGTCGTGGCCGTCGGTGGTGATGGTGCCGGTCTGTGTTTTCTTCAGGCCGCAGAGGAGGGTCAGGAGCGTGGTCTTGCCGCCGCCGTTCTCGCCCAGCAGGCCGTAGATCTTGCCGGTCTCGAGCGTCATCGAGATGTTGCGCAGGACCTCTTTGCTGCCGTAGCTGAATGCCAGATTGTCGATTTGTATCATATCGTTTTCAGTGTATTAGTTCAATAGTACACCGCAAAGGTACGACATTTTTTCAAACTTCCAAATCTTTTTTCATTTTTTTTCGCCCTTTTCCCGGAATGCTGCTGGTAGGCAGTGCCGTTCTTTTCAGCTCGCAGGCAGACCCCCGGAAAACTACGCGCTTCGCGCTATCCCTCCCACCGTCCCTTCGGTCCGGCGGGCCCCTCCCGTTCACGAGGCCACGGGCGGCCACGGTTTTCCGGGGGTCTGCCTGACTCGCCTGAAACACAAGAACGGCACCTAGGTAAGACTCCCGGCCTGCGAGCAGCATTCCAGGAGGGGGGGCATTTGTATTTTTGGCAGATAATGCTTATTTTTGAAAGTTGCATTTATGACAGGGGAATGATCTATGCTCCTTCATATCGATTCTTGATAACTCCTCCTTTTAGCAGGGGGTTGTATTTAACCTGCTGTAAATCAATGGAAGTGCCGGGCTTTTCGCGTATCTATTATCAAATCAATAAACAATGGTTACACAGACAAAAGAGCAGTACATCTCGCCGGAGTGCGAGGAACTGAACGTCCGACTCGAGGGCGTGATTGCCGCCAGCGGCGGTTTGGGCGATAATAAGTATGAAAAAGAAGAATGGTAGCGGTTATGAAGAAGATGTTGTTTGCGGGGCTTGCCATTGCAGCAATGGCCGCCCTGGGCGTTTCCTGCCAGAAGAATGCGCTCCAGACCCCCGAGGGAAGGCGCGCCGTGTCATTCGAAGCATCCATCGCGTCCGCTCCCGGGACCAAGTTCTCGATGACGGACGAAGGGACTTATGTCAAGGCCTCCTGGGAGGTGGGCGACGAGATCGCCGTCCTGTGGTACGCCGGAACGGAAGATGTGACGGTAGAAACCTATGAGAAGTTCACGGTGACGGCGGTCAGTTCCGATGGGAAAAGTGCCACGTTCAGCAATGAATCCAGTGCTTTCCCGGCCTCCGGGGAGGTCACGGCGATGTTTGTCTATCCGTATCTTGCTTACAACGATGATTATCACGGTTATATATTCTCCACACCTGATTTTACTGCGGCATCAGTACAGGCTCCCGCAGCAAATGCAGTCTATTATGCAAAGGCGGACGTGAAAGACGGTTCTATCCCGAGCCTCACTTTCGCGCAGCAGAATTCGTTCCTGTTTATCAAGCAAGGGACCAAAATCACCGGAGTGACTGAAGGAGATCGTTGGCTTAAAATCAGTGGTGTGAAGTATGCGGGCGTTGCCCGCAAAGGAACCGGTGATAATCTGGAGATTATGAGATATGCCGGAATCGATGTAGGACGAGTTGAAGAGGGGATTCAGTTCGTCAAAGACGGTGATAACATGGTTCTCGGACAGGATGTCTGGATCCCTTTCTTCCCGGATGGGGCTACAACAAGTCTCAAAGTAGAAGTGATTGATCCCCATGCCGGAGGTGGAACTGAATATACATCTTCCGTGTGGGACAGTACTCCCGCAGTCGGCAAGGTGTACGACCTCAGCGGCAAGTTCTGACGCTTCGGAGCGTTGTTTTATACCCCTCACCGCCATCTCCTCTCGCGAAGGGATGGCGGTGGTCGTTTAGAGAATGCAACCGGGTTGCACGGACGATACCGTATTTTTGCGGGAAGATAATACCTAGTCAGTATGACCCGCAAAGAGACCATAATCGCCACCATCCTGCTCATCGTCTTCGGCACCAGCATGCATTTCGTGCACCACGTGCCGTTCTTCAACCATTTCCTCGGCTATATCTTCCCCGTGAAGGAGAGCGTGATGGCCCACATGAAGATGGTCTTCTATCCGATGCTGCTGCTGGGCGTCTACCTCGCGGTCAGCCGGCGCGACATCCGGGAGCTGGGAGCCCCCATCCTGGGCGGCCTGGCCGTGATGCCGCTGATCGTCGTGGTGTTTTTCTCCTATTGGATCTTCGTGCGCCACGAGCTGATGTTCCTGGATGTCATCATCTACATCGCCGCGATGCTCGGGGCCGTCCACCTGGCCAAGCGCTGGAGCCACAGCCGCTTTGTCCGCGACAGGTGGCTGCTCTGGATCGTCGTCGCGGTCCTGTTCATGGTGGCGGCCGGCTACCTGACGTACACCGCGCCGGACTGGATCATCTTCGAAGATATGGGTTAGTGTCCGGTTTTTTTCGTATCTTTCGGAACACCAATTGAACCGAAAGAGATGAGAAGACTCCTCGCACGCATCGCCGCAGTCGCCCTGCCGCTGCTGCTCGCCCTCCCCGTTCCGGGCCGGGCGGACCACAAGAATTTCACCGTTTCCGTATATGTACGCGCCTATGAGGTGCAGAAGATGAAGGATCCGGCCTGGCTGGAATCCACCTGGAAGCTCATCTCCGACCAGCTGGACGTGGACAAGGTCTACCTGGAGACGCACCGCGACCTGCTGATCGTGGATGACGAGACCCTCGAGAAGGCCAAGGCCTTCTTCAAGAAGCAGGGCGTGGAGGTGGCCGGCGGCATCACCTACACCATCGACGAGTCCAACGAATTCGAGACCTTCAGCTATTCCGACCCGAAGGACCGGGCGATGGTGCGCCGCATCGCGGAGCACACGGCCCGGCACTTCGACGAGTTCCTGCTGGACGACTTCTTCTTCACCTCCAGCAAGAAAGACGTGGAGATCGAGGCCAAGGGCGACCGCAGCTGGACCCAGTACCGGCTGGACCTGCTCAAGGAGGCAGGACAGAACCTGGTCGTGGGCCCCGCCAAGGCCGTCAACCCGAAGGTCAAGGTGATCATCAAGTACCCCAACTGGTACGACCATTTCCAGGGCCTGGGCTTCAGCCTGGAGGACGGCCCCAAGATCTTCGACGGGGTGTGGACCGGCACGGAGACGCGCGACCCCGCCGGCGCCCAGCACCTGCAGAACTACCTCAGCTACAACATCATGACCTACTTTGAGCACATCTCCGACGGGCGCAACGGCGGCGGATGGGTGGACTCCGGCGGCATCGGGATGAGCATGGACCGCTACGCCGAGCAGCTGCACCTCACCGCCATCGCCAAGGCCCGGGACGTGATGCTCTTCGCGTGGAACCAGCTGGTGGACGTCAAGCTCAATCCGCGCTTCCGCGCCCCCTGGCAGGGGAGCGGCACGAGCTGGGACTACGACGCGATGACGGCGCCCTTCCGGAAGGGCCGGCAGACCGTGACCCCCACCACGATGGCGCGCATCGCCGACGTGGTGCTCCGCCAGGCCGACGAGCTGGTGGGCAAGCTCGGCAATCCCGTGGGCCTGTGGTCCTACAAGCCTTACCATTCCCTCGGGGATGATTTCCTGCAGAACTACCTCGGGATGATCGGCCTGCCGATGGATATGTATGCGAGCTTCCCGCAGGGGCGCAAGTGCGTCCTGCTGACGGAGCAGGCCGCTTCCGACCCGGACATCGTGGCCAAGATGGAGCAGCAGCTGCGCAGCGGCGGCGACGTGCTGGTGACCGCCGGGCTGGTCAAGGCCATCCCGGACAAGATTGCGGACATTTGTGAGCTGCGCGTGACGGACCTCAAGGCCCTGGTCGACGACTTCGGCCGCTACGGCAAGAGCGAGCGGGAGATCCTCATCCCGCAGATCCGGTATATGACCAACGACAGCTGGGAGGTGATCAGCGCCGGCCGTCCGCTGACCGGCGGCGTGTCGGGCTACCCGCTGCTGCACAAGGCTTTGTATTCCGGCGGCTACCTCTATGTCCTGGCCGTCCCGGACGACCCGGGCCAGCTCTACGACCTGCCCGAGGGCGTGCTCAACGAGCTGCGCCGCATCGTCAGCCGGGACCTGGACCTCTACCTGGAGGGCCCCGCCAAGGTCAGCCTCTTCCTGTATGACAACAAGACCGCCATCGTGGAGAATTACAACGACACGCCGGTCGAGGTCCGGTTGGTCGGCGACGCGGCCCTCACGCGCTTCACCGACCTGGAGAGCGGCGCGGTGGTGCCCGCCGCCGCGCAGCAGGGACCGTTCGTCCGCACGCCGAAGGCCCGCGCGGCCGTGACCCTGCCGCCCCACTCCTACCGCGCCTTCCGCTACGAGTAGCCTCTCCGGCCGGGCGCCTTGGCTTTTTGGCGGATAATTGTTAATTTTGGGAGGCAAAGCCGCTTCCATCCTCTTATGAAAGAGTCCGTTTCGAGTTTCCTGAGCAACGTGCTCTCCGTCATCCTGGGTATCGTGATCACCTTCACGGTCCAGGGGATCATCAACCGGACCAACGAGAAACGCGAGGTGCGCTCGGCGCTGGACTTGGTCCGCTCCGAGCTGGTCACCAACGCCGAGGACATTGCTGTGATGTCCGACTACCTCCTGCAGGAGCGTGCCTCCGCGCAGTATTTCCTGTCCCACCTGGAGGACCTTGATGCCTGTCCGCCCGATTCCGTCGCGTACCACAGCGGGATCATCTTCGCGGACGCATCGATCACGCTCAGCGACGATGCGCTGGAGCTGCTGAAGATGTCCTCGCTCTTCCAGCGGATCGGGGACGTGGGGCTGGGGATGAAGATCATCCGCGCCTATGATTCCTGCGCCTCGATCGCGGCGGTCCTGAACCGCCACGTGGAGGCCCGCAACGAGCACTTCGACGATTCCGTCACCGCGCAGACGGTGCTGCAGTACGCCGCCGGCGGCAACATCAGCATCACCGATTACCTCCGCACGCCTTACGGCCTGTACTCCATCCGCTGGCTCACGGCGCAGGGAGACGTGGACCTGCTCGCGGACGTGTCGGACATCGAGGATGCGGTCGGCGCCATCGATGCCTACCTGCACGGGCGTCGCCACAAAGAGACCAAACACTAAAAGAGATACCCATTATGGTCAAGATGAAAAAAGATTCCCCCTCTCGGGTCGTCATCGTCCCGCGTCCGTCCGTCCCCAACGACACCTCCACCGTGGCCAAGTCGGGCCTTGAGGATGCCCTGAGGCGCGCTCCGGCCCCGCCGGAGTCCGAAGCGGAAGCCCCGCTCTCCCGCAAGGAGCGGAAGGTCTTGGACAAGACGAAACTCCCGCTCGACCCCGCCAAGAAGGAGGCCAAGAAATAACAGGCTCCCTGGCTTTGAGAAAGATCCTGACCCTTGTCTGCCTGGCATTGTGCCTGGCGGCGACCGGATATGCCCAGCAGATCCGGGACATCGACGAGACCGTGGTGCTCCGCCCGGACGGCAGCGCCCGCGTGACGCAGGTCTGGGACGTGAACGTCGTCTCGGGCACGGAGTTCTACCTGCCTTTCGACCACCTCGGCCCGATGGACATCACCGACCTGTCCGTCAGCGAGGACGGGGAGGTGTTCGCCTCCGAAGGGGACGGGTGGGACACCAAGCGCAGCCGCGAGGAGAAGCGCGGCCGTTGCGGCATCGTGCGCAAGGCCCACGGCGTGGAGCTTTGCTGGGGGCAGGGCGACTACGGCGACCACGTCTGGACGGTCAGCTACACCGTCAAGGGGCTCGTGATGCAGATGGGAGACTATGCCGGGCTCTATTTCACCTTCGTGAATCCCGGCCTGTCCGCCCCGCCGCAGCACGTCAAGCTGACGCTGATCAACGACACGGACGGCCCGGCGTGGACCCCCGACAACGTCTTGGTGTGGGGTTTCCGCAGCGACAGCGAGATCTACGTGGAGGACGGGGTCGTCCGGGCAGAGTCCAAGGCCCCGTTCGACTCCGACAGCGCGATGACGGTGCTGGCCCGCTTCGAGCCGGGCCTCTTCACCCCCGCTGTCACCTACGGCAAGAGCTTCGAGCAGGTCCGCAAGATGGCCTTCCGCGGGAGCGACTACAAGGAGAAGCCGACGTTCAAGGAAATCCTGCAGATGATCTGGACGGCTTTCCTGGTCCTGGTCGTGTTCCTGCTCTCACCCGCCGGCTGGTTCATCCTGGGACTCATCTATCTCACCTGGAGGGCCTTCAGCTATTACGTGCTGGGACAGAAATACAAGAAGGGCATCTACGGCCAGCGCAAGATCCAGGGCTGGTACCGTGATGTGCCCGTGGACAACGACCTCCCCGCCGCGTACTACGCCCTCTCGAAGGGCGACCGGATGGAGTCCGACAAGTACGCCAACAACCTGATCGGCGCCTATTTCCTCCGCTGGGTGATGCGGGGCCAGGTCGGGGTGCTGCCCGATCCGAACAAGCCCAAGCGCGTGAATCTCTCCTTCGAGCGGGAGGCGCACATCGCGGAGCCGGTCGAGCGGGACCTCTACACGATGGTGCGCGAAGCCAGCGGCAAGAACCTGATCCTGGAGGAGGGCGAGCTCGAGAAGTGGTCCAAGAAGTCTTTCAGGCGCCTGTCCAACATCCCCGGCCGGGTGCAGACGCTGGGCCGCAAGTGGTTCGATGACCACCACCTGTCCAAGAACGCCTCGACCCTCACCCCCGAAGGGCAGGAGCAGGCCCGGCACCTGATCGAATTCCAGAACTTCCTGCAGGACTTCACGCTCAACGGGGAACGGGGTGCCATCGAAGTGGGCGTCTGGGAGGACCTGCTGGTATTCGCGGCCCTCTTCGGCATCGCCGACAAGGTGGCGGAGCAGTTCGAGAAGCTCTATCCCGCCCAGTTCGGCGAGCTGGCCCAGTCCACGGGCCTCAACCCGGCTACTTTCCAGAACCTCACGCGCGTGTCCCACGACATCTCCGCCTCGGCGATGCGCCAGGCCGCCGCAGAAAAAGCCGCCCGGAGCGGTGGCTCGGGCGGCTCGGGGGGCTCGGGTGGCAGGATCGGCGGCGGAGGCGGCGGCTTCTCGAGGAGTGGCGGAGGCGGGTCCTTCGGCAGATCCTCCGGCGGCGGCAGCCGCTAGTCGGCCATCAGGTTCGCGACCAGCGTCTCGAACTGTTCCCGGGGCATCTCTCCGTCCAGGCAGATGAAGGACACTTCCTCCGCCTCGGCGGCGAGCATGACGAAGCCGTTGACGACCTGTTCGGTGCCGACGGTGTACATCCGGACGGCCTCGCCGCTGTCCTTGGCCTCCATCAGGAGTTCGTAGCGGCCGGCGGAGATGAAGCGCTCGACCTCGGACCGCAGGGTGCTGTTGATGTCGGGGTTGCTGCTGTTGAGGATGTACATCCCGGTCAGGGAACGGATGACGGGGGAGAGGTTGACCTTGCCGTCACCGGTCTCCAGGTCGGGGATGCGTCCGATCATCCGGAACATTGCGGGAGAGATGTAGACGGCGCTGACGCCCTCGGCGTCGGAGTATTTCTGGTAGATGGCCTTGCCGTTCTGGGCAAGTGCGCTGAGGCTGAGCAGCAGGGCTGCCGCCAGGGTGAGTATGCGTTTCATTTGGATTGGATTTTATCGAGGATGGCCTGGGGTTTGCCGGCGAGGGTTTCCGTCTGGCTGGCAGCCAGTTCGAGCCCGCCGGTGAGTTTGTCGGAGATGGCGCTGAAGGCCTTCTGGACCTCGGCGTAGGCGAGGTAGGGGTCGTCGAAGGTGTCCTTGGGGCCGCGCTGGGGCAGCGTCACCAGGAGCGCGGTGGCTGCCGCGGCGCCGGCCAGCGCGGCGGCGGGCACCCAGCGCGGG
>JAEEVG010000082.1 GCA_016290835.1 Bacteroidales bacterium
CGGGCACCAACTGCGACTACGACACCGCCAAGGCCTTCCGCAAGGCGGGCGCCGAGGTGTGCTTCGGTGTGTTCCGCAACCTCACCGGCGCCGACGTGCTCCGCTCCATCGACGAGATGGCGGCCGCCATCGGCCGCTGCCAGGTGCTGATGCTCGCGGGTGGTTTCTCTGCCGGCGACGAGCCCGACGGCAGCGGCAAGTTCATCGCCAACGTGCTGGGCAACGCCCGCATCACCGAGGCCATCCACGCCCTGCTGGACCGCGGCGGCCTCATTCTCGGCATCTGCAACGGCTTCCAGGCCCTGGTCAAGAGCGGCCTGCTCCCGTACGGCCGCCTGGGCCTGGTGAGCAAGGATTCCCCGACCCTGTTCCGCAACGACGTCAACCGCCACATCTCCCAGATGGCGACCACCCGGGTCAGCACGACCCGTTCTCCCTGGCTCGCGGGCTTGTCGGCCGGTGAGCTGCACACCATCGCCGTCAGCCACGGCGAGGGCAAGTTCATGGTCCGCGAAGAACTGGCGAAGGAACTCTTCGCCCGGGGGCAGGTGGCCTTCCAGTATGTCGATCCCTTCTCCGAGGAGGTCACGATGGAGGCGCCTTACAACCCCAACGGCTCCTACTACGCCATCGAAGGCATCGTCAGCCCGGACGGCCAGATCCTCGGGAAGATGGGCCACACGGAGCGCTGGGAGAGCGGCCTGTTCAAGAACATCGAGGAGGAGCTCTACCAGCCGCTCTTCGACAACGCCGTGCGTTACTTCAAGAAAACCAGTTAGTTAGTATGATATGAAAAAAGGTGAATTGCTATTCGAGGGCAACGAAAAACAGGTGTACGCCACGGACAATCCCGACCAGGTGATTTTTCGCTACAAGGATGTCACCGTGGCCTACAACAATGTCAAGCGGGCCCGTTTCATCGGCAAGGGTGCCTTGAACAACAAGATTTCTGCCATCTTGCTGAACTACTTGAACCAGAACGGGGTGGAGACCCACTTCATCGAGATCTTGGGAGAAAAGGAGCAGCTCTGCCGCAAGATCGAGATCATCCCCCTGCAGGTGGTCGTACACAACCGCATCGCCGGTTCGCTGGCCGCCCGCCTGGGCGTGGAGGAGGGCTTCCGCCATCCCAATACCATCGTGGACCTGCGCTACAACAATGACTTCCTCGAGGATCCGTTCATCAACCGCGACCACGCATTTGCCCTCGGCCTGGCCACCTACCAGGAGCTGGACGAAATGTACAACATCGCCCGCCGGGTGAACGAACTGCTCAAGCCCCTCTTCCACAAGGCCGGCATCGAACTGGTGGATATGAAACTCGAGTTCGGCCGGGCTTCCGACACGGGCTCCATCATCATATCCGACGAGATCAGTCCGGACACCTGCCGGCTCTGGGACGAGAAGACGGGCGAGCGGATGGACAAAGACCGCTTCCGCCTGGACCTCAGCTGCGTTGTGGAGAACTACAACAATGTATTGACCCGTTTGAAACAAGTGACCGAATCATAATATGGCAGTTCTCGCAGTCTATGGCGTGCCGAGCGCGTCGACCTATATTTATTATGGACTCCACAACCTCCAGCACCGGGGGCAGGAGGGCGGCGGCATCATTACCTTCGACCAGAAGGGGGAGAGCCACCGGTATCGCGGACAGGGCCTGCTGAGCGAGGTCTTCACCAATGGCGAACTGGACCACCTGCCCGGCAGCATGGGCATCGGCAGCGTCAAGTATGCCAACGCCTCCAAGGGCGGCCTGGACAATGTCGAGCCCCTGTTCTTCCATCACCACACGGGCGACTTCGCCATCGCCGGCGAGGGTAACCTGATCAACGCCCGCCAGGTGGCCCAGTACCTGGAGCGGCACGGTTCGATCTTCCAGACCGATACGGACAGCGAACTGGTGGCCCACCTGATCAAGAAAAACAGCAAGGAGGACCGCATCCACCGGATCGTCAAGGCCCTGAATATGATCGAGGGTGGCTTCACCTTCGTGATCCTGACCCGCAACCGCATCTATGCCTGCCGCGACAAATACGGCATCAAGCCCCTGTGCATCGGCAAGCTGGGCGACGGCTACGTGGTCAGCAGCGAGTCCTGCGCCTTTGGGATCATGGGCGCGGAGTTCATCCGCGACGTGACCCCCGGCGAGATCGTGAGCCTGGATCACCACGGTATCCGGAGCACCCTCTACTCGCATTTCAACCGCCACCGGATGTGCGCGATGGAGTATATCTATTTCGCGCGTCCCGACAGCGACATCGACGGCTGCAACGTCCACGCCTACCGCAAGGAGGCCGGACGGAGACTGTACCGTGAGAATCCGGTCGAGGCCGACATCGTCGTGGGCGTGCCCGAGTCCAGCCTCAGCGCGGCCCAGGGCTTCGCCGAAGAGAGCGGCATCCCCTACGAAATGGGCCTGGTCAAGCATAAATACGTGGGCCGCACCTTCATCCAGCCGGTGCAGTCGCTCCGCGAGCTGGGGGTGAAGATGAAGCTTTCCCCGGTGCGGAGCATCGTCTCGGGCAAGCGGGTTGTGCTGGTGGACGACTCGATCGTGCGGGGCACGACCTCGCTCAAGATCGTGGGCCTGCTCCGCGAGGCCGGAGCGACCGAGGTGCACGTGCGCATCGCCAGCCCGATGATGCGCTTCACCTGCCACTACGGCGTGGATACCTCCACCCCGGAAGAGCTGCTGTGCTCCCACCGGACCCTGGAGGAAGCGCGGCAGGTCCTCGGCGCCGACTCGCTGGGCTATCTCAGCCCGGAATCCACGCGGGACTCCTGTTTCGGCTGCGCAGACCCCTGTCAGGCCTGTTTCACGGGCGAGTACCCGACATTGCTGTATGAAGAACTGGTAGAAAATGATTAATCAAACTAATAACTGAGTCATGGCTAACTCTTACGAAAAAGCAGGTGTCAACCTGGAAGCGGGCTACGAGGTGGTCCGCCGTATCAAACAACACGTGGCTTCCACGGCCCGCACCGGCGCGATGGGCAACATCGGCGCGTTCGGTGGTATGTTCGACCTCTCCGCCCTCGGCTACAAGGAGCCGGTCTTGGTGAGCAGTACCGACGGCGTGGGCACCAAGCTCAAGATCGCCTTCGCGATGGACAAGCACGACACCGTCGGCATCGACGTCGTGGCAATGTGCGTCAACGACGTGCTCGCGCACGGCGCCGAGCCGCTCGTATTCTTGGACTATGTGGCCCTGGGACACAACGTCCCCGAGAAGGTCGAGGCCATCGTAGCGGGCGTCGCCGAGGGCTGCCGTCAGTCCCACTGCGTGCTCGTGGGCGGCGAGACCGCCGAGATGCCGGGCATGTACGCGAAGGATGAGTACGACCTCGCGGGTGCCACGATGGGCGTCGTGGAGAAGAGCAAGTTGATCGACGGCTCCAAGGTCAAGGTGGGCGACGTCCTGGTGGGCCTCGCTTCCTCCGGCGTGCACGCCAACGGCTTCAGCCTCGTACGCAAGATCGTCCAGGACGGCCGTCACTTCTATTCTGAGCGCGTGCCCGAGTTCGGCGGCCGCAAGCTCGGCGAGGTCCTGCTGACCCCGACCAAGATCTATGTCAAGCCTGTGCTGGATCTCATCAAGCAGGTGGACGTGCACGGCATGGCCCACATCACCGGCGGCGGTTTCGACGAGAACATCCCCCGCTTCCTGCAGGAAGGCCAGGGCCTCGAGATCCGCGAGGGCAGCTGGGAGATTCCCGTGGTGTTCCAGATGCTGGAGAAATGGGGCGGCGTGCCGCACCGCGAGATGTTCAACATCTTCAACATGGGCGTGGGCATGGTCCTGGTGGTCGATCCTTCCGAGGTGCAGAAGACCATCGATATCCTCACGGCCCACGGCGAGAAGGCGTTCGCCATCGGCGAGGTCACGGACAAGCCGGGCCTGAACATCATCCTGAAATGAAAAAACGCCTAGCGGTTTTCGCCAGCGGTTCCGGGACCAATTTCGAGGCCATCGCCCAGGCCTGCGCCGACGGCCGCCTGGATGCCGAAGTGGCCCTGATGGTCTGCGATAAGCCCGGAGCCGCCGTGGTGGCCCGGGCGGAGCGCTTCGGCGTCCCGGCCTTCGTCGCCTCCCCGAAGTCCTTCGGCTCCAAGGCCGAGTTCGAGCGGGAGGTCATCCGCCGGATGGATGCCGCCGGGATCGACCTCGTGTGCCTGGCGGGCTATATGCGCATCATCTCCGAGGTGCTGCTGGATGCCTACGGAGGGCGCATCATCAACATCCACCCTTCGCTGCTGCCCGCCTTCAAGGGTGCGCACGCGGTGGAGGATGCGGTGGCTTACGGCGTCAAGGTCTATGGTATCACCATCCATTGGGTGAACGCCGACCTGGACGGGGGGAAGATCATCGCCCAGCGGGCCTTCGAGTACGACGGGGACGATCCCGCGGAGGTCCACCGCATCGGCCAGAAGATCGAACACGCATTGTATATTGAAACCATCCAAAAATTGTTGAAGAATCTATGAGAGCGTTAGTCAGTGTGAGCGACAAGACGGGCCTCGTGCCGTTCGTGCAGGGGCTTTGCGACTTGGGCTGGACCATCATCGCCACGGGCGGTACGCAGCGCCTGCTCGAGCAGAGCGGCGTGAAGACCGTCGGCATCAGCGAGGTCACGGGATTCCCGGAGATCCTCGACGGACGCGTCAAGACCCTGCACCCCAAGGTGCACGGAGGCATCCTGGCGCGCCGCGAACTTCCGGAGCATATGGCGACGCTCGCGGAGCAGGACATCGAGACCATCGATCTGGTCTGCGTGAACCTCTATCCCTTCCGCCAGACCATCGCCAAGCCGGGCGTGAGCCTCCCGGAGGCCATCGAGAACATCGATATCGGCGGTCCGTCGATGGTGCGCAGCGCCGCCAAGAACTGGCGCGACGTGACCATCGTCTGCGACCCCGCCGACTATGACGGCGTGCTGGAGGAGCTCCGCGCGGCGGGCAAGACCTCGGACGAGACTCGGCTGCGGCTCTCCGCCAAGGCCTACACCCACACGGCGGAGTATGATATGTGCATCGCCGGCTATATGCGTGCGCAAGCCGGTCTGAACGAAAAACTCTTCCTGGAGTACGACCTCAAGCAGCCGCTCCGCTACGGGGAGAATCCCCACCAGGCCGCGAAGTTCTACGCCGCGATGCAGCCTGCGCCGTATTCCCTGGCCTTCGCCCGCCAGATCCAGGGCAAGGAGCTCTCCTACAACAATATCCAGGATGCCAATGCCGCGCTGAACGTCCTGCGCGACTTCCCGGACAAGCCTTTCTGCGTGGCCCTCAAGCACATGAACCCCTGCGGCGCGGCCGTGGGCGAGACCATCGAGCAGGCCTGGCAGGCCGCCTACGAGGCTGACAAGGTCAGCATCTACGGCGGCATCGTGGGCGTGAACCGAGAGCTCACCGCCGAGGTGGCACGGGGGATGAAGCCCATCTTCCTGGAAATCGTGATCGCTCCGTCTTTCAGCCCCGAGGCGCTGGAGATCCTCTCCGCCAAGAAGAATCTCCGCGTTCTGGAGGTGCCGATGGCCCCGGAGGCCCGGACCCCGATGCAGTACGTGGGTGTCAACGGCGGGATGCTCGCGCAGCAGCTTGACACCGCCGTGGAGGCCGTGACGGAGGAGATGTGCGTGACGAAGGTCAAGCCGACGGCGGCCCAGCTCGCCGACCTCGACTTTGGCTGGCGCATCGTCAAGCACGTCAAGTCCAACGCCATCGCCGTGGTCCGCGACAACCATACGATCGGGGTGGGCGCCGGCCAGACCAACCGGGTCGGCTCCGCCGAGATCGCCCTCAAGCAGGCGCAGGCCGCCGGTTTCACCGAGGGGCTCATCCTGGCTTCCGACGGCTTCCTGCCCTTCGACGACACCGTGGCGCTGGCCGCGCAGTACGGCGTGACGGCCATCGTGCAGCCGGGCGGCAGCATCCGCGATGCGGACGCCATTGCCAAGGCCGACGAACTGGGTATCACGATGCTCTTTACCGGAGTCAGGCATTTCAAGCATTAATCGCGTATGAAAGACAAGAAAGTGCTCGTGGTCGGTGGCGGCGGACGCTGCCACGCCATCGTGGACGCACTCAGCCGTTCTCCGCAGGTCGCCAAGATCTGGTGCGCCCCCGGCAATGCCGGCATCGGGCTGCAGGCGGAGAACGTGCCGCTGAAGGATACGGACGTGGACGGGCTGCTCGCCTTCGCGCAGCAGCAGGGGATCGACCTGACGGTCGTGGGACCGGAGGCAGCGCTCTCCGTCGGCATCGTGGATGCCTTCCGCGCCGCCGGGCTGACCATTTTCGGCCATACCCGCGCCGCCACCCGCATCGAGAGCAGCAAGGAGTTCGCCAAGATCTTGATGGAGCAATACGGCGTCCCGACGGCGTCCTACCGCAGTTTCGAGGACTTCCAGGAGGCGCTGGACTATGTGAGCGCCCGGCCTTTCCCGGCCGTGCTGAAGTATGACGGGCTGGCCGCCGGCAAGGGCGTGGTGATCGCCGCGAACCTCCAGGAGGCCGAGGACGCCCTGCGCAGCATGCTGGTAGACGCCTCCTTCGGCAAGGGCCGCGTGGTGGTGGAGGATTTCCTCACCGGACCGGAATTCTCTTTCATGGCCTTCGTGGACGGGGAGCGGGTCTATCCCATGCCCCTCGCCCAGGACCACAAGCGCGCCTTCGACGGCGACAAGGGTCCCAACACCGGGGGAATGGGCGCCTACACGGGCCTGCCTTTCATCACGGAGGAGGACCGCGAATTCGCCCTCAGGCAGATTCTGGAGACCACGGCCAAGGCGATGTGCGCGGAGGGCTGCCCCCTGTCGGGCGTGCTCTACGGCGGCTTGATGAAGACTCCGGACGGGATCAAGGTGATCGAGTTCAACGCCCGTTTCGGCGATCCCGAGACCGAGGTGGTGCTCCCGCTGCTGGAGAGCGACATCTACGATATCTTCGAGGCCGTCGCCACCGGGCGGCCGGCCGCGCAGCCCCGCTGGCGCGATGCCGTGACCCTCGGCGTGGTGTTGGCTTCCAAGGGCTATCCCGGCTCCTATCCCAAGGGTGCGGAGATCCGCGGCGTGGAGTCCGTGGACGCCAAGGTCTACCACATGGGCACCAAGCGCGAGGGGGACAAGCTTCTGACCAACGGCGGCCGCGTGATGATGGTCGTCGCCGAAGGGGCGGACATCCGCAGCGCGCAGCAGAAGGTCTATGCCGAACTGGGCAAGATCTCCTGCGAGACGCTTTTCTGCCGCCGCGACATCGCCCACGTGGCCCTGGACGGCCGCCTGCTGGACGGCAAGGCCCTCTCCGCCGCCATCAAGGAGGACATTCGCGAACGGGTCGGCCGGCTCGAGGTCAAATACGGCCGCAAGCCTTCGCTGGCCGTGATCATCGTGGGGGACAACCCCGCCAGCCAGGTCTATGTGCGCAACAAGGTCAAGACCGCGATCTATGTCGGGATGAATTCCCGCCTGATCACGATGGCGGCCGACGCCACGGAGGAGGCCCTGTTGCAGATGATTGACAAGCTGAACCGCGATCCCGACGTGGACGGCATCCTGGTGCAGCTCCCTCTGCCCGGGCAGATCAACGAGGCGCGGGTGATCGACGCCATCGCCAAGGAGAAGGACGTGGACGGATTCCACGTGCTGAACGTGGGCGACCTCTGGCTCGGAAGGCCCTGCAGCGTGCCCTGCACGCCCAAGGGGATCCTGCGGCTGATCGACGAGTCCGGCATCGACCTGTGCGGCAAGATCGCCGTGGTCGTGGGCCGCAGCAACATCGTCGGCAAGCCGGTGGCGAAGCTCCTGCTGGACCGCCACGCCACCGTGATCATCGCGCATTCGCGCACGAAGGACCTGGCAAGCATCACGCTCCAGGCCGACGTGCTGGTCGTGGCCGTGGGCCGCGAGAACGTGGTCACCGGCGAGATGGTCAAGCCCGGCGCCGTGGTGATCGACGTGGGGATGAACCGCAATGCCGCGGGCAAGCTCTGCGGCGACGTGGACTTCGTCAGCGCGCGCCAGCGGGCGTCCTGGATCACCCCCGTGCCCGGCGGCGTGGGTCCGATGACCATCGCGATGCTGATGGAGAATACTCTCGAGTGCTTCCTCGCCCGCGTGGAATCCAAGTAGGATGGGGGAGTACCGCTACACA
>JAEEVG010000026.1 GCA_016290835.1 Bacteroidales bacterium
CTGCGCAACGTGGACGCGTCCGTGGTGAAGAGCCAGCGGGCTCCCCTGCTCCTGGGCCAGAGCGCGATGGAGCGCTTCGGAACCATCACGATCGACAACCAGCACAACAAACTCATCATCAAACACTAAACTATGTTAGGACTGATTATCTGCCTGGCAGTATTCTGCTTTGCACTGCTGCTTCTGCTTGTTCGTCAGAACGATAGGAACGTGAAGACTGCCAACGAGAACGGCGTTCTCAAGGGCCGTTTGGAGACCATACAGGCAAGCCATGCTTCCCAGACCTCGCTGGAGGACCCGGTGTCTGTCGAGGGCATTGAAATGGCCGTGCGTTATTCCGGGTACGTCCCCGAGAAGAGCGAGCACTGGGTCCGGTTCCTGGCGGCCGGTGACCCTTTTTATGTCGAGACCGACCGGCTTCCGTCGGTCTTCATTTTCCGGGAATACTACATCAAGCCCGAGGAGCTGGAGATGGATCTGTTCCGGCATGCGGCGCATCTGATGTCAGACGAGCTGATCATGGTGAAGGCTTTCATCTACGACGATTGGGAAGAACCCACTTTACGCTTTGCCATTGCCGCCATCGATGCCAACAACGCCAGTTTACGGGAGAACCTGACCCGGTACGTCACCCTGATTTACAATGGGCGGGACAAGATGCACGAGATCTACGCGAAGCTTGTCAAGGAGAGGAAAGACGCTTCCTTTTCGGTCAATCCTTACCTGCCGGCTAAAAGTTCGGAATCCAAAGTAATATCTTAACGGCACCCAAGGTCCGCCTGCCATACGGCGTGAAAGGTGGCGGGCGGACCTGCCGTTTTTCTGCAAATAACGATGGCTATCTTATTTGTTCTCATCTTTATACTCCTTTTCGGCGCTTTCTCCAGTCTTACCGTTGACCGGTCCCTGGAGGAAAGGGGCAAGCCCGAATCCCGAAAGAAGCGGAAACGGCCCTATGTCTGCAGATACACTCATTTCAATCCCAATCCGACAGAGGCGGCAGACGAGGAGACGGGAGAATCGAAGAACTGGACGAAAGGAGATTGTGTCGTCAGGGCGTTCTGTGGATTGCTCGATCTCTCCTGGGAAGAAGTCTTCAACGATTTGTGCAGAATAGGGGCCGATTGCCATAATCTTCCGAATTCGTTTGAAGTCATCGACCGTTATGCCAACGAACACGGGTATTCAAAGAGAACGCTGCGCCCCCAAGTGAGCGTGTCCGAGTTTGCCGGAACGCATAATGGGTCTTATCTTCTGTTGCTGCGCGGCCACGCTGTGTGTGTCAGGGACAGCGAGGTCCTTGACACGGGAGATTGTGGGCGTGGAAAGGTCAAGACTTACTACGAAAAAGGAGCCCCCTCGGCAGAAGGGACCCGTCGGGATCCTGAAGCCGGGGAAGAAGAGGACCCTGTCATTCGGGCGCTTTGCGAAGTGACGGAGGACTCCTGGGACAGCGTTTTCTCCGACCTGTGCCGAATTGGATTGGATAAACACGATATGCCGGATTCCAGCCAGGTAATCAGGCAGTACCTAAAAGAAAAAGGGTTTGTCAGACGGAAACTCCCCGCCCCGATGACCCTCGCAGAATTCGCCGACTCCCATAACGGCTGCTATCTGATCCCGTTACGCTGGGGATCAAATCCTGACCTGACTTGCGTCAAAGACAACAAAACACACGATGACAGGAGCCAGGAATTCCGGCCGATCAAGGCCTATTATGAAAGAAAAAAGTAACTGAATCTGATATGGCATTTTTTTCCCAAGAGTTGGCCATCGATCTGGGCACGGCCAACACAGTAATCCTCAAGGACGACGGGGTCGTCCTCGACGAGCCCAGCATCATCGCCGTAGAGTCAAAGACCGGCAAACTGGTGGCGATAGGCAAGGAGGCGCAGTTGATGGAAGAGAAAACCAATCCGCGCATCTACACCATCCGCCCGATGATGAACGGTGTCATCGCGGACTACGATGCCGCCGAGAAGATGCTCACCGGCTTCATCAAGAAGGCAACCGGGAGCAAACGGTCGGGACTTTTCGCGAAACGCCTCCGGATCGTCATCGGCGTGCCCGGCGGCGCCACGCAGGTGGATATGCGTTCCATCCGTGACTCTGCGGAGCATGCAGGCGCGCACGACCTCTACCTGATCTACGAGCCGATGGCCTCGGCGCTCGGCATCGGCCTGGACGTGACCGCCCCCAACGGCAACATGGTCGTGGACATCGGCGGAGGCACGACGGAGATCGCGGTCATCTCCCTGGGCGGCATCGTCGAGTCATCCAGCATTCACGTGGCAGGCAACGAACTCACCACGGACATCGTGGATTTCCTGGAGCAGCAGCATAACATCAACATTGGCAGGACCACGGGCGAACAGATCAAGTTCGCGGTCGGGTCCGTCCTTCCGGAACTGCCGCCCGAGGAGGAGCCCGAAGGCTACCTGGTGGAGGGCAAGAACATCGCCACGGCGTATCCGATGTCTGCAACCATCACCTACCAGGAGATCTCCTCCTGCATGGACAAGACCATCACCAAGATCGAAAGCGAGATCATCCGCGTCCTGCAGCGCACGCCTCCGGAGCTCTATTCCAACATCGTCCGCAACGGCATCTGGCTGGCCGGCGGCGGGGCCTTGCTGCGCGGCATCGCCAGGCGATTCACCGACCGCGTCAACATCAAATTCCAGGTGGCCGAAGACCCGCTCAAGGCCGTCGCCCGCGGCACCTGCCTCGCCCTAAAAAAAACCGAAGAATACCCTTTCTTGATGAAGTAGAATGTTTGTGGAATGAAGAGTGAGACCAACAGATCCGCACAAAAACGCCTTTCTGCGGCTTTCTGGCTGCGGATCTCCCCCCTTTTTTCGCCCGTTCAGCCCGATTCCAGGGGGAGATCCGCACGCAGAGCGGCCCCAGAGCCCGATTCCCTGCGGATCTGTCACCCCTCTGACAGCCTCCCCTGCTGTTCATTTCTATGAACATCTTTTGCACCGCGTAAGTGATTGATTTTCAGCAGACGCAAAAGATATCAGGAAAGTATTAACAATGCCATTTTTCAGCAGTCAAAACGCTTATCTTTGCTGAAAAACTACCCCCTATTATGACCAAGGAAACCAGCAAATACAACAGCCGGAAGGCCCGGGGCGCGGATACCCTGACGGCCGTGGCGGGCGAGACGGGGCACCGGCCCCCGCAGGCGCCGGAGGTGGAGGCCGCCGTGATCGGCGCGATGATGATCGACGACGAGAGCGTCTTCAAGGCCGTCGAAGCCCTGAAGGAGAAGTGCTTCTACAACCCCAAGCTCCGGCTCATCTTCTCCGCCATCGTCGGCCTCTTCCGCGAGCGGACGGCCGTGGACCTCGTGACGGTCACGGAACGCCTCCGCCTCGACGGCACGCTCGCGACGGTGGGCGGCCCGGCGCTGCTCGCCGAGCTCACCGACCGGGTCAGCAGCGCGGCCAACATCGATTTCTACATCAAGATCCTCCAGCAGAAGACCATCCAGCGCGACCTCATCGAAGCAGGCTACGGCATCCTCAGGAACGCCTTCGACGAGACCTGCGAGGTGGAGCGCCTCATCGAAGAGACGCAGTCGTCGGTTTTCCAGGCGGTGCAGGGCAATATCACCGCCGGCTACGTGGAGATCGGCGACGCCGTGAACCGTTCCCTGCAGCGCATCCAGGCGCAGCAGGAGGCGCACGGGCTCACCGGCGTGCCGTCGGGCTTCCCTTCCCTGGACGAGATCACGATGGGCTGGCAGCCCGGAAATCTGATCATCATCGGCGCGCGCCCGTCGCACGGCAAGACCGCCCTCGGCCTGAACATGGCCCGTTTCGCCGCCGTGGAGCGGGGCATCCCCGTTGCCTTCTTCTCCCTGGAGATGACGGATATGGAACTGGCCGACCGGCTCATCGCCACGGAGTCCGGGATCCCCTCCGAGAAGCTGCGCGGCAGGAAACAAATGGAGCAGAAGGACTGGCAGCACCTGGAGCAATCCATCCGCCGGCTGGCTGTAGCGCCCCTTTACATAGACGAGACTTCCGCGCTCAGTATCACGGAGTTCAGTTCGAAGGCCAAGCGGATGGTAATCGAGAAGGATGTGAAGATTATCTTCGTGGATTATCTGGGGTTGATGACGGCGCCCGCGACGAACGCCTCCTACCGGGAGCAGGTGATCTCGGAGGTGTCGCGCCAGCTGAAGGCCACGGCGAAGGAGCTCAATATCCCCGTGGTCGCGATGGCGCAACTGAACCGCAACATCGTGGGGCGGCTGAACTCGTCGATGGGCCGGCCGCAGCTGAGCGACCTGCGGGACTCCGGTTCCATCGAGCAGGACGCGGACATCGTGATCTTCATCAACCGCCCGGGGCTGATGGGCAAGAGCGAGGATCCGGACGATGCGGAGCTGCTCATCGCGAAGAACCGCGCCGGACGCCTCGGGGAAATCGATATGCGTTTCATCGGGGACCAGGTCCTCTTCGTCGAAGACACGCGTTCCCTGGCCGACCTTGCCCGGAATATGGAGAAAACGCCGGCGCCGCCCGCCTTCGATCCTTTCGCAGGATTCGGGGGCGTCAACCCGGAAGATTTCTATAAAAATGCGTAACTTTAGGCCATTATGTTAGGAGCACTTACCGGAGACACCGTAGGCTCGGCTTACGAGTTCTGCAACACGAAGGACTATAACTTCAGGCTTTTCCTGTCGGAGAGCGCATACACGGATGATAGCATCATGACGATGGCGGTCGCGGACTGGCTGCTGCGTGACCCGTCGCACAGCTATCAGGCGCTGGAGGATAGCATGGTGGAATTCGCGAAGAACTGCCCTTGCCCGATGGGCGGGTACGGGACCGGATTCTACCGTTGGCTGTTCTTCCCGAAGGAGCTGTGGGTGTTCGACGACAAGTATGGCGCACTCCCCTACAAGTCCACTGCCGGACGGCATCCCTACGGTTCCTGGGGGAACGGTTCCGCAATGCGCGTGAGCGCGGTGGGCTGGTTCTTCGATACGCTGGAGGAGACGGAGCGCGTGGCGAAGATTTCTGCCGAAATCACGCACAACCATCCGGAGGGGATCAAGGGGGCGCAGGCGACGGCCGCGGCCATTTTCCTGGCCCGGACGGGCAAGTCGAAGCAGGAGATCTGCGCGTACATCGAGGAGCGTTTCGGCTACGACCTGCACAAGACCTGGGAGTACTGGCATCCGATCTACGGCTGGGAGGACAGTTGCCAGGGAACGGTGCCGCAGGCGCTGATCTGTTTCCTGGATTCGACGGATTTCGAGGATGCGATCCGCAAGGCGGTGTCGCTGGGCGGGGATTCCGACACGCTGGCGTGTATCACCGGCGGCGTGGCGGAGGCCTTCTACGGCGGCGTGCCCGAAGCCATGGCCTCCCGCGTCCTGGTGAAGGTCCCTGCGGCCTTCAAAAAGATCCTCGACGCGATGAAGAAGAATACGGCCTACGATTGTTTGGTTTGATGGGGGTTTTTGCTTATTTTTGAACTTGAATCAATTACGATAGCCTTATGCATCTGAAATCCCTGGCTTTCCTGACCGTCGCCCTGGCGGTCCTGGCGGTTTCCTGCGGCCCCCGCACGAAGCAGGCGGAGCGCATCCGGGCCGACTCCCCGCTCTACATCGACCCCGTTTACAACGGTTCCACCGACCCGATGGTGTGCTACAACCCCAACACCAAGACCTATTACATGTACTACACCAGCCGGCGCTCCAACGTGGAGGGACTGGGCGGCATCGAGTCCGTGCACGGTTCGCCCATCGGCATCGCCGAGTCCCGCGACGGCGGCGCCTCCTGGACCTACCTGCGCGACGCGGACATCGACTATGCCCCGGATCCGAATCCGACCTACTGGGCCCCGGAAGTCATCTGGCACGAAGGGAAGTTCCACATGTACCTGACCTACGTGCCCGGCATCTTCGACACCTGGGAGCACCCGCGCGACATCGTCCACCTGACCAGCACCGACGGCATCTCCTGGCACACCGAGTCCGTCCTCGACCTGGCCGTGCGGAAGGTCATCGACGCCTGCGTGGCCCAGCTCCCTGACGGCACCTGGCGGCTCTGGTACAACAACGAACCCGACGGCAAGACCATCTTCTACGCCGACAGCCCGGACCTCTACCACTGGACCGACAAGGGGAAGGTGCTCTCCATCGAGACCCGGGGCGAAGGCCCGAACGTCTTCACGCTGGGCGGGAAGACCTATATGATCGTGGATGAGTGGAAGGGGCTCTCCATCTTCACGACGGAGGATTTCGACAATTGGACCAAGCAGGAAGGACGCTACCTCGTCGATGGCATAGATGGCCAGATGAGGGGCAACCACGCCGACGTGGAAGTCGTAGACGGCCACGCTTATATGTTCTATTTCAGCGGCATCCGCGAGACCGATCCCGAAACCGGGCAGCCGGTCCGCCGCCGGGGCTCCGCCGTATATGTGGCCGAACTGATCCAGGCCGAGGACGGGACCCTGTCCTGCGACACCACCCAGCCCTGCCTGATCAACCTCTGCGCAGACAAGTAATAGACAACTAATCCCAAATAACAGTTATGAAAAGACTTGCTATCCTGGCCCTGACGGCCATTCTTTCCCTCCTGATCGCCGCATCCTGCAGCCCGACCTCCTTCTCGGCGAAGTTCCGCATCTTCGTGAACGAAGTCGAGGCCCGCTGCCCCAAGTACACAGCCGAAGACTGGGAGGAGGCGAACGCGACCTACGACCGCCTGATGGAAGAATTCAAGAAGAAGCGCCTCACGATGTCCCGCTCCGAAGTCCAGGAGGTCAAAGACAACATGGTCCGCTTCCAGGAGCTCGAAGCCAACACCCCCGTCCAGACCGAAAGGGAGCCGGAGGTCGAGGTGAACGTCAAGGAAGTGGAAGACTTCCTCAAAGGCAACCGCTGAGACCGTCCAGGCTCAGCGTTCGAATAGCTTCAGCAGCTTCATTTTCAACTCCCCCGCTTCGCCACCGTAAGGGTGCTCGCGGAGGGGGAGGTTGAAGCGTGTGCTGCCGCGCAGGACGGTCTGCGGGTGGGTGAATTCCCGGAAGCCCCATTCGCCGTGGTAGGCGCCCATGCCCGAGTGGCCGGTGCCGTTGAAGGGTACGCCCTTGACCATCATGTGGATGCAGACTTCGTTGATGCAGCCGCCGCCGAATTGCTGGGTGCGCATCACGCGTTCGGCCCAGCGGATGTCCCGGGTGAAAAGGTACATCGCCAGGGGGTGTTCGCGGTCTGCGATGGTCTCCATCAGCGCATCCACCTCAGCGTCCTTGAAGGGGACGACGGGCAGCAGCGGGCAGAAGAGTTCGTGCCGGACGATGTGCTCGTCGATGCCCACAGGGTAGATGATCGTGGGGGCGAAGCGGCGGGTCTGCGGGTCGCCGGTGCCGCCGTGCAGGATGCGGTCGCGATACTCATCGGCGAGCCGGGCGCATTTCTCGTAGGCGGCGTCGGTGATGAGTTTGGGATAGTCGGGGTTCTGCTCGGCGCTCTCCCCTATCTGCCGGATGAATTCCCGCCGGAGGGCCTCCAGGAAGGGCTCCGCCACTTCTTCGGCCACGGCGATCTGGTTGATGTTGATGCAGATCTGGCCGGCGTTGCAGAGTTTGAAGAAGGCGATCTTGCGGGCGGCGTCGGGCAGGTCCGCGTCCTTCCTCACGACGCACCAGTTGCCGGTCTCGCCGCCGAGTTCCAGGGCCACGGGGGTGAGGTTCCGGGCGGCTTCGGTGAGGACGTGCTTGCCCACCGCCGGGGAGCCTGTGTAGAAAATCTTGTCGAAGCGTTGCGCGAGGCAGAGGTCGGCCACGTCGTGCCCGCCGTCGATGAGGGTGACGTACTCGGACGGGAAGACTTCGGCGAAGAATTTCTTGAGGGCGGCGGTGCTGGCGGCGGATTTGCTGCTGGACTTGATCACGACGGTGTTGCCGCCGGCCATCGCCGCGGCCACCACGCCGATGGTGAGCAGGATCGGGAAGTTGAAGGGGCTGATCACCAGGGAGACGCCGTAGGGCATCTTATAGACTTTGGTGAGCAGGCTCGGGAAGCACATCAGGCCGCTGAAGTGGCATTCGGGGCGGGCCCAGCGGCGCAGGCCGCGGAGCATTTCGTTGATTTCGACGATGATGGGGCCGACGTCGCAGAGGTAGGCTTCCACGCGGCTGCGGCCGAGGTCCGCGGCGAGGGCGTCCTCGAATTCCCCCGCGTGGGCGATGACGGCGGCCTTGAGGCGCTTGAGCTGCTTGATGCGCCAGCTGACAGGGAGCGTAGTGCCTGTGCGGAAGAAGCGCCGCTGGGCGGCCACGATGTCCCGGATGACGGGGTCCGTGTAGGCCGGGGCGTCTTGCCGGTCGGTCCGGGTGACGGTCAGCAGGATCTCTTTGATCTGCTCGTTGCTGAGGGTGACTGGGGCGGAGTAGTTGATGGAGTCCGCGACGATCATCGGGATCAGTTCATCGTGGTCCCAGGGCCGCACGGGCGGGTCGATCCGGTCCAGGCCGCACTGCTTCAGCAGGTCCCGGACGGCCTGCAGGAAGGCTTCCGCGGCCTGCTCTTCGGGGGCGTCCTCCGCGGCCAGGGCGCAGTAGCGGGCCGCGCGGGCGTATTTCCCGCGGCAAGCTTCCCGCTGGTATTCCAGGACGGGCAGGAGCATCAGGGAAATGGCGACGCCGTGGGGCAGGTGGTATTTGGCACCGATGCTGTGGGCAAAGGCGTGCACATAGCCCGCCAGCTGGGTGTTGATGGCGTTGCCGCCGTACATCGCGGCGCGGCACATCCCCAGACGCGCTTCCACATTCTCCGGGTCCTGCATGACCACGGGGAGATGCTGCAGGATGAGGCGTATGCCTTCCAGAGAGAGTTTCATATCTTCCTCGTCCGTCTGGGTGTCGCTGACGACGCCTTCGATGCAGTGGCTGAGGGCGTCCACGGCGCAGGCGGCGGTGACCTGCTGCGGGGCGTGGACGGTGAGTTCGCTATCCAGCACGACGTGGGTGACGTTCAGCCCGATCAGTACGGTGGAGCCTTTGATGCCCTGCTCGTTCATCACCACGGCACCGACGGTCATTTCGGCGCCGGTGCCGGCGGTGGACGGGACGTTGATGACGGGCAGGGAGCCGCCCGGCACGGGCAGGAATTTCAGCAGGAGCATTTTCACCGGGAGGTGGGGCATCTTCACGCCGGCGGCGATCATCTTGACGGTGTCCATCACGGAGCCGCCGCCGAGGGCGATGATGGCTTCGGCACCGGTCTCGAGGGCCAGTTTGCGGCCGGCTTCGATGTAGGCGATGGTGGGCTCGGAGTGGATGTCGGCGTAGGTGGTGAAGCCGATCCCGGCGGCCTGCAGGGAGTCTTCGATGGCCCGGGTGAAGCCGAGCTGGCCGAGGGTGCGGTCGGTGACCAGCAGGACCTGTTTGTAGCCGCTCTCGCGGCAGATTTCACCGATCCGGGCGCGGGCGCCGTGGCCTTCGGAGACCTCGGGTTCGGGGATCGGGATGGCGTGGATGACTTTGCCGGGGAGGCGGTGGATGGTTTTTCTGAGATGATAGGTTTCCATGGTTTGTTATTTGGGCATCGAGGCGATGACTTTCCGGTTGACGGTGCGGAGCTGTTCTTCGTCCATTTTCGTTATTTTGCGGTCGTAGGTCATCAGACCGTTGACTTCGCCTTCAACGTCGGTGGTCTGGGTATAGACGGCGGCGGAAACGCCTTGCGGGATGGTGCCGATGAGTTCTTCGGCGTAGGCGCTGTATTGGCGGAGGACGTCCTCGCCGCTCTTGTATTCGATGTAGCCCCAGTTGCGGTCAGTCTGCCATAGGTGGCCTTCGACGGGCCAGCCGATGCCGCCGTATTCCCCGAGGACGTCGATCTGCAGGCCTTCGGAGTTGAATTTCATTCTGGGGTTGGGGTAGTTGTGGCTGTCGAAGATGTCGCCGACCGGGTAGGAGTTGCCGCCGGAGGCGGAGTTGATCAGGCGCGTGGGGTCGGCTTTCCGGGTGAATTCGACGACCTGTTCCGTGTCGAACTGGCACCAGGATTCGTTGAAGGGGACCCAGACGAGGATGGAGGGGTGGTTCCGGAGCTGGGCGATGATCTCGCCCCATTCTTTGTAGTAGGTGGCCTTGGCGGTGTCGGTCAGGTTGCGGTCGTCTTCGGGCGAGGCCCATTTGTATTGTACCCAGCGGCCGCCGCGGGTGCCGCCGATCGAGGGCATGTCCTGCCAGATGGCGATGCCCAGGACGTCGGCCCAGTAGTACCAGCGGGCGGGTTCGACCTTGATGTGTTTGCGTATCATGTTGAAGCCAAAGTCCTTGGTCTTGACGAGGTCGAATTTGAGAGCTTCGTCGGTGGGGGCGGTGTAGAGGCCGTCGGGCCACCAGCCCTGGTCCAGGGGGCCGTACTGGAAGTAGGGTTCGTTGTTCAGGCCGAGGCGTTTGAAGTCCTGGCTGTCGGTGACTTCGGAGCTTTTGCGGAAGGCGGTGTAGCCGCGGACCTGGTCGAGGGTCTTGTTGCCCTGCTTGAGGCGGATGTCGAGTTCGTAGAGGGCCGGGGTTTCCGGGGACCAGAGCCGGGGGTTGTCGAGTGTCAGGCGGACGGGCTCGCCGGGAACGGCTTTGACCGTTGCGACGGGGGCGGTCTCGTTGGGTTTGTCGGCGTCGTAGCCTTCGCGGAGGGCGATTTCGAGGGCGTCCGCAGGGCCGTCGGTGAAGACAGTGAGTTCGAGGGTGGCGGTGTCGATGTCGGTTCCGGGGCCGAGGTCGGGGACGGCGAGGTAGTCGGTGATGGAGGCGCCGCGGACGGGCTCGATCCAGACGCTCTGCCAGATGCCGGTGACGGGGGTGTACCAGATACCGCTGGGGTTGGTGACCTGCTTGCCGGAGGGTTGTTCACCGCAGTTGGTGCGGTCGAGGACGCGGAGCTTCAGCTGCTGTTTTCTGCCGGGTTTCAGGTAAGGGGTGATGTCGAAGGAGAAGGCGGTGTAGCCGCCGGTGTGGGTGCCGGCGAGCCGGTCGTTGACATAGACTTCGGCAGACCAGTCAACGGCTTCGAAATTGAGTTTGACGCGGCCGCGGCGCCAGGCGGCGGGGACTTTGAAGGTGGTAGCGTACCAGAGGGCTTCGTCCGCGCCGACGCGCCGGCCGACGCCCGAGAGGGAGGATTCGATGCAGAACGGGACCAGGATGCGGCCGTCCCACTGGCCGGGCTGGGGGGCGTCGGCGGGCGTGACGGCGTAGTCCCAGAGGCCGTTGAGGGAGGCCCAGGTTTCGCGTACGAGCTGGGGGCGGGGGTATTCGGGGTGAGCGTTGGCCGGGTTAACTTCGGCGGTCCAGGGGGTCTGGATGGGGATCTCGGCAGGGGCCCAGGTGCTTTGATCAATCTGGCTGTTGCAGGCGGCGGCGAGCAGCAGCGCCGCAGCAGAAAGGGTTATCAGTTTCTTCATGATTACAAAAATACGAAACATACGCGGGAATTCCGCGCCCTTCCCCTACATAGAAGTATTAAAACACCTCACTCGTCCATGATAAGTTATTGATTTATGAGAGGTAGGGTTAATTCTTCTAAATCTATATTTTAAGTTGGTTTTCCGCCCGAGAGCGGCGGGAGGAGCGGGCCTCCGCCTCGCGGGTGCGAGGCTCGGTGGGGCCCGCGGGTGCGGTGGTGTTCTGCGAGGGGCTGTGGGTCTGGCGGGACTGGGGGCACCAGCGCCTCGCTTTACGCGGCTCGGCGCTTAGCGGGGCCGCCGCCGAGAGTTCGGCAGGCTCTCGGCGGGCCCCGCTTGCCCGGGCCAAATCCCATTCCAGAAACAGGTGTCCACAAAAACGCCATTGTACGCGATATTTGTGGACACCTGTCGGGCTTTATGGCTGGAATCGGCCATTTGAGGGGATAGGTGTCCACTTTTTTTGCTCCAGAAGGCGATTTTCTGGACACCTCTCTACAAAATGGAGTCAACGTCCGCTAGAGATAATCTCGGCGGCCTGGAAGTGTACGAAACGTCCCATAAAATGTCAGGTTACGTGCGTTTTAGGGCTTTTTTGCACGAGACGTCCCTATTTCCGGGACGTCTCGCACACCTAGCCCCTTTTCTGGGGCCTTCTGGCCCTTTGCCGGGCGAGCGGGGGCGGCTGAGAGCCCTCCAAAGCTCTCAGCCGCCTCCCGCTAACCGCCGAGCCGCGTAATGCTCGGCGGTGGCGCCCCGATCGCAGCCACTGGCTCTATCGTCGGCTCCACTAACCATCCACCGCGGGAGCCGCCGAGCCTCGCATCCGCGAGGCGGCGACCGCCCCGGCCCCGCCGCCGTCGGGCGGCAAAGTGACGTGCCAAGGCTTCAGGGGTTGGGGGCGAGGTAGTGGGTTTGGGCGTAGAGGAAGGCGGCTTCGAAGTTCTCGATGGCGGTGCGGGTGGCGGGGTTGAGGGGGAGATAGATGTCGAAGGCGTGGAAGAGGCCGTCGAAGGTGTCGCAGGTGGCGGGAATGCCGGCGAGGCGGAGGCGGTCGAAGTAGTCGATAGTTTCAGAGTAGAAGGGGTCGCCGGAGCAGACGAAGGTGTAGGCGGGCGGGAGGCCTTCGAAGTTGGTTTCCCGGGCCGGGGCGGCGTATTTGGGGACGTCCGGAGTGCCGTACAGTTCGCCGAGGTAGCGGCTCCAGCCGAAGTGGTTGAGGCGGGTGTTCCAGACGATGTTGTGGTTGTCGCGGGAGCTGGGGGTGTCGCGGTCGTCGATCATCGGGTAAAGGGGCATCTGGAAGGCGATGTGGATCTCTCCCCTGTCCCGGGCAAGCAGGCAGAGAGCGGCGGCGAGGCCGCCTCCGGCGCTCTCGCCGCCCACAAAGATCTGGTCGCGGCGGATGCCGAGCGTCTCAGCGTTGTCCACCATATAGCGGAGGGCCGTGTAGCACTCCTCGAGGGCGACGGGATAGTGGTGAGCCGGCGAAAGGCTGTACTCGGGGCTCACGACCACGGCGCCGAATTTCTTGACGAGGCTGCGAGGCCGGCCGAGCAGATGGGCCATCGCGGCCATGCCGGTGACATAGCCTCCGCCGTGGATCCAGAGGACGCCGGTAACGGCCCCCCCGGCGGCGGGGGCGTCATCGTCCTCGTCGCCGGGGCGGTAGACCAAAAGCTTCAGTTGGTGGCCGTCCGGGCAGGGAATGTGGAGGGTCACTTGGCTTCCTCCGCAGGAGCGTTCTGGCTGCCGCCGAGCTCCTGGATGAAGTCTTTGACACCCTGGAGCAGGCCGGGGAGTTCATCTCCGAGCTCCTGGATGGTGCCGGTGATGCTCTCGGCGCCGGCACGGAGGGCGATGCCCGCATAGCGGCCCATGGCGGAGCGGACCTGCTTGATCTGATCCTGGGTGAGGGAGCCCTTCTTCTCCTGGTATTCGTTGCAGAGGGCTTCGAATTTCTCGCTGGCGGCCTCCCAGTCTTCCTGGCTATAGTTGGAGTAGTTCTTTTCGACGTTGTCCACGAACTTATCCATCCGCTCGGGGAGCGGTACGAGGTTGCAGGAGGCGACAAGCATTACGGTCAGGGCCGCCAGCAAAGCGGCAAAGAGATGTTTCATTGTATCAAATCTTTAAATAAGTCTGATGAAGGAGATGGTGCGGCCGGTGGCAAGGCCTTCGCGGCGGGCGGAGTAGAAGTCGGGGTCGGTGTAGGTGTCGATGCCGCAGACCTGGATGTTGGCGCTGGGGACGCCGGCCTCCTCGAGGAGCCAGCGGTTGGCTTTGAAGAGGTCGAGGTGGTGTCCGTGGGACATGGGCTCGCCGGGGCGGCCCGGGCTGAAGTACCAGATGTCCTCGAGCGGGAAACCCTGCTCTTTGAAGAACTGGACCACCTCTTCGCCGACCTGGAAACTGGCGGGACCGATGGCCGGACCGATGGCGATCCGCAGCTCCTCGGGGCGGCTTCCGAAACGCTGTTTCATCTCGAAGAGGACCTTCTGCGAAATGCGCTGGATGGTCCCCTTCCAGCCGGAATGGACGGCCGCCACGACCCGCCGCTGGGCGTTGTAGATGAGGATGGGAACGCAGTCCGCCGTGTGCACGCCCACGGCGACGCCGGGCAGGGCGGTCATCAGGGCGTCGTAGCCGTTGAGCTCCTCCTTGCTCTTCCCGGGGCGGTCCACCATCGCCACGCGGAAGCCGTGGACCTGGTGCGCCTCGATGACGGGATACGGCAACACGCAGTCGCGGCGGGTGGAAAATGCCTCGACTCCGGGACCGAGATCATAACGGAGAAGTGTTTCGGCTGTGGTCATAGCAGGAGCAAATATACATTTTTTTCATAAAAATGTGCTTTTGGCGCCAGCGGGGGCCATTTTTCTGCAAAAACAGTCATTTCGGGCGGAAAAGCGCCCATTCGGGAAAATGCAAATCTGCGTGGATCAGCAGGTTGACAGGCGGCAAAACACTTTTGTTACAAAGAAATACCCCCTTCCGGAGCCCCAAAATAGGCCGAAAGGGGGTTAACTTCTTTGTTTTGTCCGCTGATCCTGAACCGCTTGAATAAAAAACGGCCGCGGACAAAAAAAATCAAAATCTTTTCAACAATTTTTGAACAATCCTCCGCCGGATCAGAGATCGAAGGGGATTTCGCCCACCAGGAAGGGCTGGACCTGCCCGGTGAGGAAGACCCGCTCCCCTGCCAGCCGGACCCCGACCGAGCCGCCGCGGGCGGAAATCTGCCGGGCGCGGAAGACGGTCTTGCCGAGAATGGAAGCCCAGACCGGGGCGAGGTAGGTGTGGGCGCGGCCGGTGACCGGATCCTCGGGGACGTCCACCTTGGGATAGAAGCAGCGGGAGACGAAATCGTACGCCTCGGAGGGAGTCGTGAGGATGAGTCCCAGGCCGGGCACGCGCTTAATCAAGTCGGCATCGGGCCGGAAGGCGCGCAGGGCTTCCTCGCTCTCCACCAGGGCCACGGTGTCTCCCCCGTCGTACCAGGCCTCGAGCGCGAGTCCGGAAGTGGCCTCCAGCAGCGCGGGCGTGAGGGGCACGGGGCGCACTTTCCCCTTCGGGAAATCCATCGTGAAGCCGTCATGCCCGGCGCGGACGATGAGTTCGCCGCTGAGGGTGCTGAAATGCATCTCCCCCACCCCCGGGTCGGCATAGCGGTGCAGGACGAAGGCGGTGGCGAGGGTGGCGTGGCCGCAGAGGTCCACCTCTCCCCCGGGGGTGAACCATTTCAGGTCGTAGTGCCCGGGACCCGTCCGGACCACGAAGGCGGTCTCGGAGTAGTTGTTCTCGATGGCGATCTGATGCATCAGTTCCACCGGCGGCATCTGCCGGCACGGCAGGACCCCGGCGGGGTTGCCCGTGAAGAGCTTTTCAGCGAAGGCATCCACAACATAAAGATTCATAACCGAAAGAATATTAGCGGGTTAATCGGAGCACCGTCACGCCGCTGATGCGGCGGTTGGCCTGCAGGTAGGCGTCCAGGGAGCGGGGCTCCACGATGACCTCGCCGGCAGCGGAAGATGCGTGGATGAAGCCCAGCGGAGCGCCTTCCCGTTCGCGGTAAGCGATGACCACGTGGGAGTAGTCCAGTCCCTCGATGGACGTGGAGAAACAGAGGATGTCCCCGCTGCGGATCTGTCCCTCGGCCGTGGCAAGCCGCTCCCGGGGAAGGTAGCGGCGCGGCAGCCGGGAGACCTCCTGCTCCACGGCGGCGATGCGTTCCCGCATCCGCTGCGCGGAAGGCGATTCGCCTTTGAGCGGGGCGTAGCTGTCCGGATGCGCGGTCATGAAGTTGACGGGACGGGTGTCGGGGATGCCCCCGAGGCGCTCGGTGATGTCTTCGAACAGGCCCTCGCGCACGCCCTGGGCGATCCATTCGGTGGTGTAGTGCAGGCGCGAGGCGTAGCCGTCGGGGATGCCCCCGCGGTAGCGCGATGCCCGCAGGGTCCGGGCCAGGTCTTCGAAGGTAGCCCCGGAGCCGCAGCGCTGCACGGTCTGCACGAGCCCCAGGCAGGTCTCGGCGAAGAGGATGCAGTCGGTGCGGGTGAGGTAGATGCGCAGGCGTTCTTCGCGGCCCTCCTGGGTGCCGGAAACGTATTTCTGGCCGAGCAGGCGGCGGGCGGCGCGGACCATCAGGTCGGCGCCGGACGTGGAGGCCGGCCGGGCCCCGAGCTCCTGCAGCACCAATTTCGCCAGGGCGATATCCTCGGCGGTGCTGCTATAAAGCTGCGTTTCAACGGGTTGCGCCGTCGCGGAAAGGCTCAGCAGGAGCCCCGCGAACAGCGTCAGGAGAGCCCTCTGCAGCCTATTGCTGCTGGCGGGCGCGAAGGATGCGGCGGACATTGTCTTTGAGGATTTGGACGGCGGGGTCGGCCATGTTGCCGTGGGTGAAACCATCCAGTTCGTAGATGGTGGCGTCGGGGTGTCCGACCATCTGGAAGAGGCGCCAGAAATAGGCCGTCTCCTCGTAGCGGCCGTAGAGCTCGAGGTTGCGGTCGCCGCTGATGATTACGATGGGCGGGGCGTCCTTGCGCACGTGGGCCAGCGGGGCGTATTCATCGATGAGGGGCTGGTACGGGGTCATCCCGATGGTCTGGCGGTAGTTGTAGTGGCTGAGCACCTGGCCGCTGAAGGGAATGAGACCGGCCACGCGGTCGGCGTCGATGCCGTATTTCGCGAGCCAGCGTTTGTCCAGGCCCAGCAAATCGATGAGGTAGCCGCCGGCGGAGTGTCCGGAGAGGAAGATCTTGTCCGGGGAGCCGCCGTAGCGGGCCACGTTGTCGAAGGCCCAGGCCACGGCCGCCGCGGCGTCGTCGATGCAGTTGGCGATGGTGCCCTTGGGGATGAGGCGGTAGTTCGCGGAGACGACCACGTAGTTGCTCTCCTTGAGGTCGCGGGGGATGGAGGTTTTCTCTCCCCCGGTCAGGCCGCCGCCGTGGAACCAGACCACGACGGGCAGGTCCCTGGCGTCTTCCGGGGCATAGACATCGAGCTTGCAGCGTTCCTGCAGATAGGCGTCGGTGGCGGAGGAAGCATACTGGATGTCTTTGGCCACCTGGGCTGAAGCGATGCTGCAGATAACAAGCAGCAGAATGGTAACGGTTAATAGTTTGCGGTGCATATTGGTTTTATTTGATCAAGGCTTTTCCGGCGCGGCCGTCGATGCAGATCTGCAGCTCCCGGTCGAAGTGCACGAGGCGCAGGTACGTGGTCTCGAACTCGGCGCTCATCGCGTCGAGCCGGGCCGCGTCGAAGCATTCGCCCGGACGGGCGAAGGGGTTCACGTTGACGTAGCCGGCGTTGAAGGAGGTGAGGTTCTGGAAGAAGTGGGTGCCCTGGCTGGGGTCCACCCGGAAGTGGTCCAGGCAGCACTCCACGATGGCGCGGGCTTCGGAGATGTCGCCCCACTGGACGGGGACGCCCAGCGAGGGGATGCTGCTCCCCCAGCGGCCGTAGCCCACGAGCACGAAGTTGCGGCCCTCGGTGCGCATCCGCGCATTGAGCGCCTTGAGCTCGGCGGCCATCTCCCGGGTCTTGAGGGTGTCGAACGCCTCTTCGCGCAGGTAGATGATGTCGCGCACGCCGCTGATCCAGCCCGGGCCGATGGCGCTCTCGGAACTGATCAGAGGGTCGGAGCAGTCCACGGTGTTCCAGTCCACCTCGGCGCCCAGGCCGTCCACCGAGATGGGCCGCACCTGCAGGACGTTGAAGATGGCGAGCGCCTCGGGGCCGCGGTCCAAGTTGGCCGCATACTCGATCTCCACACCGCATTTGACCTCCCGCTGCATGATCTCGAGCAGGACGTTCAGGATGTCCGCGAGCGGGAAGGTGTTGTATTTAAGGATGTGCGCGAAGGTCACGAATTTCGGGCCGTTCGGGGCCGGAGAATCCACGATGCGCATGTTCTCGTAGTCATAGGTGGAGACCACCCGGGCGAAGTTGCGGAAGGAGCCGCATTCGGTGATGGGGATGCGGTCGAGGTTGACCCCGTCGTCGACGGAAGTCTTGAATTTGTCCGGCTGGAGGCTGAGGGCGTACATCGCCTGCTGGGTCTCCGTCATCGTCAGCTCGGGCGTGGAGGTCTGCAGGACGTTGCGCGGATAGCGCGGGGAGAAGCGGAGGACCTGGTCGCCGTCCACGACGGCCTTGCCCAGGCCGAAGGCCACTTTCGCGACGCCGTCTTCCGGGGTCTCGTAGCCGATGGGATAGAAGTTGACGCTGCGGGCCACGCCGGAGAAGGTCGGGAAGTAGTAGCCGCGGTCTTCGCTGCCGCAGACTTCCTGCAGGACGATGGCCATTTTCTCTTCGGAGATGACGTTGGCCGTGGCGGTGATGTAGCCTCTTGAGGAAGCGTAGTAGACCGAGGCATAGACGCTCTTGATGGCCTTCGACAGGAGGCGGAGCTCCTGGTCCTCATTCTCCGTGTGCGGGATCATATAGGTCGAATAGACGCCCGCAAACGGCTGGTAGTAAGAGTCTTCGAGCTTGGAGGAGGAGCGCACGGCAAGGGGCTTGCGGACGTGGCGGATGAAAATGCGCAGGGCGTCCATGAGCTCCTGCGGGAGGGTGGAGGCCACGAATTCGGAGAGGATCTCGGCGTCGGTGAGGTCGGCGTTGATCACGTATTGGAGGCCGTTCTCCTTGATGAAGCGGTCGAAGTATTCGGTGGTGACGACCAGGGTCCGCGGCACGAGGACGCGCACGTCTTCCCATTTGTCGTAGAGGTCGTATTTCTGCAGGATGTGGTTCAGGAACGCCAGGCCGCGGGCCTTGCCGCCCAGCGAGCCCTTGCCCAGGCGGGCGAACCAGATGGCGTCGTTGTAGGTCTCGGGGTCGAAGCGGGCCACGACGCCGAGGCCCTGGCTGATGCGGTAGTCGCGGATCATCCGGAGGTTCATCTCGCGGATGTGGGCGACGTCGTCGTCGGAGTGGACGCGGATGGGGCGGAAGAGGTCGCCGATGGAGAAGATACCCCGGCCGTAGAGCCAGCGGGAGATGTAGTTCTTCTCGGCGAGGACGCGCAGGGACCGGTCGGACATCGTGGCCACGACCTGCTCGAATTCGTAGAGGTTCTTGGCGCGGGCGGTTTCCAGGCCGGTGTCGGGGTCGGTCACGATGAAGTCGCCGAAGCCGAATTCGCGGCCGATGTATTCAGAGACGTCGTGGGTGAGGGTCTTGGAGCTTTTGCGGGCGAAGCCGACGCCGAGCTGCTCGGCCACGGCGCGCATGCTGGCCTGCGAGGATTGCATCAGGAAGGGCATCGTGGGGTTCTCGCCGCGGACGAGCCGGCAGAGGTCGATGCCCGCGTCGATTTTCTCCATCTCGGGCTTGTCGCCTTTGTGGATGACGAAGCCGATGTCGGAGATGATGCCGATGATGTTGTGCTTGTATTTCTGGTAGTAGTCGTAGGCCTCGTCGTAGCAGGTGGCCATCAGGATCTTGGGGCGGGCGCGCTTGCGCAGGAACTGCTGTTCTTCGTTGAGCGCGTCGCGGACGGCGGCGCTGTTCTGCTGCAGGACGAGTTTGTAGAGGAGCGGGAGGTAGGTGGAATAGTAGCGCACGGAGTCTTCGACCAGCAGGATGACGCGGGCGCCCATCTCCAGGCAGTCGTGCTCGGCGTTGAGCTTGTCTTCGAGGAGCTTGATGATGGCGATGAGCACGTCCGTGGAATTGTTCCAGCAGAAGACGTAGTCGATGCCGGCGTGGTCGCGCTCGACGATGTGGCGGTAGATTTCCTTCGAGAAGGAGGAGAGCAAGACGATCGGGGTGTCGGGCAAGAGCTCCTTGGCCTGGCTCGAGAAGCCGAACACGTCGAGTTTCCCGACGTTGTACATCGTGATGATGAGGTCGAAGTGCTTGTCCTCCTTGAGCACCTCCAGGGCGTCCAGCGTAGATTCTGCGCGGACGATGCTGGGCGGGTTGCTCAGGTTGAGCTCCGAGTAGTCCTGTGTGATCTGGGCTTCGATGTGCCCGTCCTCCTCAAGGGAGAAGCTGTCATAGTTGTTGCAAACCAGGAGGATTCGGCGAATCCTCCTGGTCATCAATCGAGTATAATCCGTGTTGTTGCTCATATTCGGTTAAACCAATCCCTGGTCCACCATCGCGTTGGCCACCTTGATGAAGCCGGCGATGTTGGCACCCTTGACGTAATTGATGTAGCCGTCGGGCTCCGTGCCGTACTTGAGGCAGGCGGCGTGGATGTCCGACATGATACGGTGCAGGTGCTGGTCCACTTCCTCGCGGGTCCATTTCTGGCGGATGGAGTTCTGGGTCATCTCCAGACCGGAGGTCGCCACGCCGCCGGCGTTGGACGCCTTGCCCGGCGAGTAAAGCATCTTATTGGACTGGAAGATGGCGATGGCCTCGGGGGTGGAAGGCATGTTGGCGCCTTCGACGACGCACCAGCAGCCGCCCTTGACCAGGTTCTCGGCATCGGCCTTCTCGATCTCGTTCTGCGTGGCGCACGGGAGGGCGATGTCGCAGGCGATGCGCCAGGGACGCTCGCCCGGGTAATAGGTGGCCTGGGGATATTTGGTGGCGTATTCTTTGATACGGCCACGGCGGATGTTCTTGAGTTCGAGCACGTAGCGGAGCTTCTCTTCATCCAGTCCTTCAGGGTCGTGGACGAAGCCGTCGGAGTCGGACAGGGTCACGACCTTGGCGCCCAGCTGCATGGCTTTCTGGGCGGCGTACTGGGCCACGTTGCCGGCGCCGGAGATGACGACGGTCTTGCCCTCGAAGGTTTCGTTGCGGGTCGCCAGCATTTCCTGGGCGAAGTAGCAGACGCCGTAGCCGGTGGCCTCGGTGCGCAGCAGGCTGCCGCCCCAGGCGACGCCCTTGCCGGTGAGGGTGCCGGTGAATTCGTCGCGCAGGCGCTTGTACTGGCCGAACATGAAGCCGATTTCGCGGCCGCCGACGCCGATGTCACCGGCGGGAACGTCGGTGTCGGCGCCGATGTAGCGCTGGAGTTCGGTCATGAAACTCTGGCAGAAGCGCATCACTTCGGCGTCGGATTTCCCTCTCGGGTTGAAATCGGAACCGCCTTTGCCGCCGCCCATCGGAAGGGTGGTGAGGGAGTTCTTGAAGGTTTGCTCGAAAGCAAGGAATTTCAGGATGCTGAGGTTGACGCTGGCGTGGAAACGAATGCCGCCCTTGTAGGGACCGAGGGCGCTGTTCATCTGGACGCGATAGCCGCGATTGATGTGGATTTCGCCTTTGTCGTCGGTCCAGGGGACGCGGAACATGATGACCCGCTCCGGCTCGACCATTCGCTCAAGGATCTTGAGATCCATCAGGTAAGGATAAGAGGTGACATAAGGTGCTACACTTTCCACCACCTCCCGGACAGCCTGGTGAAATTCTTTTTCGCCAGGATTGCGTGCGATCAGTTCATCCATGAACCGGTCGACGTAGTTCTGTGTGAATTTGTCCATAATGAGGGAATTTAACTAACCGGATTCAAATATAATAAAAAAACTGAAAAACCACGCGCGTGCGAGCAGATTTTTCGCACGCGCCCCGGGCGGACGCTGAATTTTTGTCAGGGGTTTGTGACAAAATGTCTTGATTTTCAGGGAGTTATGGGGTAAAGTGGGACATTTTGGCGCAAAATGGCAAGTGGTCTGGGGATTGTATTCTTCTAAGGCGTCACCGCACGATGCGGGACAAGAAAAAAAAGTTAAACAACATTAAAGTATAGGAGATTTGATTATGTATCCAGTTAGAAGAAACCAGGCTTGGATTCCGAGCATTTTCGGAGACCTGTTCGATGATTTCGCCGTGATGCCTGCCAAGCAGTTCGCATCCCCCGCCGTCAACATCAAAGAGACCGACCACGCTTTCGAGATCGAGATCGCGGCCCCGGGCATGACCAAGGAAGACTTCTCCATCCGTGTCGACAACGACGAGGAACTGGTCATCGCTCTCGAGAAGAAGAACGAGCGCAAAGATGAGAAGAAGAACGAGAATTACCTCCGCCGCGAGTTCTCCTACACGTCCTACCACCAGGCATTCACCCTGCCCGAGAACATCGACGTCGAGAACATCAAGGCCGGTATGAACAACGGCGTCCTCGGCATCGTGCTGCCCAAGAAGACCCCGGAGAAGCAGATTCCGGCTTCCCGCCAAATCGCGATCGAGTAACGCGCGCTCCCGCCCGCTGTTTCCAAAGCGGCCGCCGCTGTGGGTACATTCCCCGCAGTGGCGGCTCTTTTATTTCCGCTCGAAGAGGATGGAGACGATGGCGCAGAGGCCCATCAGGAAAGGATAGTAGAGGTGCGGAATGATGGCGGCCGGGGAGATGGCCGCCAGGCCCGAGGCCATCAGCAGCTGGGCGCCGTACGGGATGAGGCCCTGCACCAGGCAGGAGAAGGTATCCAGGAGGCTGGCGGTCTTTTTCGGCGACACGCCGAAGCGCTCCGCGATGTCGTGCGCGATGCCGCCCGTGGTGATGATGGCCACGGTGTTGTTGGCGGTGCAGAGGTTCGCCAGGCTCACGATGCCGGCGATGGCCGCCTCGGCGCCCTTCTTTCCGCGGATCCCGCGGGAGAGACCGGAGATGATGAGGTCCAGTCCCCCGCCGGAGCGGATGAGTTCCAGCAGGCCGCCGGCGAGCAGGGTGACGATGATCAGGTCGGACATCCCCGAGATGCCCGTGCCCACGGCACCCAGCCAGCCTACCCAGTCGAGGCTGCCGGTCACGAAGCCGAGCACGGTGGCGGCGACGATGCCGGCGGACAGCACCAGGGTGACGTTGAGCCCGCACAGGGCGAGCACGATGATGAGCAGATACGGGAGCACGAGATACCATTGCGCGGCGCTGTGGACGGGGGCCTCGGCCACCTGTCCGCCGCGGATGAAGTAGATGACCGCGACGGCCACGAAGGCCGGGAGCACGATGCGCAGGTTCGCGCGGAACTTGTCGCGCATCTCGCAGCCGGCCGCCCGGGTGGCGGCGATGGTGGTGTCGGAGATGAAAGAGAGGTTGTCGCCGAAGAAGGAGCCGCCCACGATGATGGCGACCATATACGGCACCGGGAAGCCGCATTGCTCGGCGATCCCGGCGGCGATCGGCACCAGGGCCACGATCGTGCCCACGCTCGTGCCCATCGCCATCGAGATGAAGCAGGCGGTCACGAACAGCCCGGCGAGCAGCCAGCGCGCCGGCACCACGGAGAGCATCATCGACACGGTGGCGTCCACGGCGCCGATGCTGCGTGCGATCTCGGCGAAGGCCCCCGCCAGCAGGAAGATCCAGATCATCAGCAGGACGTTGGGATGCCCTGCTCCGCGGGAGAATGCGGCCAGGCGTTCGGTCAGCGGGCCCCGCGCGACAGCCACGGCATAGACCCCCGCCACCAGGAACGCGGCGGATACGGGGACTTTGTAGAAGTCGCCCGCCACCAGCGAGGAGACGAGGTAAACGAGCAGGAAAACCGCCAGAGGGCTGATGGCCAGGAGGCCTCGGGACACACTACCTTTCACCTTTTTACATTTTTTAGGAATGCAAATATAAATAAAATCCGTATCTTCGTTTCATTAACCACCGATTGATATGAACAAAATGATCTCCATCCTGCTTACGGCTTCGCTGGCCGCCTGTGCCCAAACTCCCGAGTCCCCCTACCCCGTCGTGAAGTTCAACAAAGACGGCGGCGCCAAGGCGGACGCCGTCGCCGTGTCGATGATCCACCACGGCTCCATCGCCCTTGCCTACAAGAATTTCCAGATCCAGGTCGATCCCGTCGCCAAGATGGGCGGGAGCGAGGTTGATTATTCGTCTTTCCCGAAGGCGGATCTCATCCTGGTGACCCACGACCACGGCGACCACCTCGATCCCGGCGCCATCGAGCTGCTGTCCAAGGACGGCACCCGGGTGATCCTCAACACTTCCAGCCAGCAGAAGCTCGGCCGCGGGGAGGTCCTCGCGAACGGAGAGAGCGTGGAGGTCGGGCCGGTGAAGGTCCTCGCCGTGCCGGCGTATAACAATACCGAAGGGCATCTGCAGTTCCACCCGAAGGGGCAGAACAATGGGTATATCCTGGAATTCAACGGGCTGCGGATCTATGTGTCCGGCGATACGGAGGACATCGAGGAGATGGCCAGTTTCGCGCCCATCGACGTGGCCTTCCTGTCGGCGAACCAGCCGTACACGATGACCGTGGAGCAGTGTGTGCGTGCCGCCAAGGCGCTCAAGCCGCGCACCCTCGTGCCTTATCATCTTTCGAATACGGACGTGCAGGCGATCAAAGACGGTCTGGCGGATACCGGGATTGAGGTGCTGCTGTTCGAAGAACTGCGCTAAGCGCTCCCCTGTCTTGATGCTATGAAAACAGGTTTGATCGTTGCGATGGCCTCGGAGTACGAGGCGCTGCGCCGGGCCGGGGTGAGCGGCGTGGTAAAGTCCGGCATCGGCAAGGCGGACGCCGCCCGCGCCACCACGGAGATGATCCTGCGGGACCGTCCCGATTGCATTATTAATTCGGGCTGCGCCGGCGCCGTGGCCCCCGGGCTGCGGATGTTCGATATCGTCGTGGGGGCGCAGACCGCCTACCACGATGTGTGGTGCGGAGACGGGAGCGTCCCGGGGCAGATCCAGGGGCTCCCGCAGCGTTTCGACGCCGATCCCGCGCTGCTGCGCACCGCACTCTCCCTCCAGGCCGCGCGACCGCTGCACAGCGGGCTCATCTGCACCGGGGATCAGTTCCTCACCACCCCCGAGGACGATGCCCGCGTACTGGGGATCTATCCCGACGCGCTGGCCTGCGATATGGAGTCCGCGGCCATCGCCCAGGTGTGCCGGCACTACGGGGTGCCGTTCCTGAGTTTCCGGCTGATCAGCGATTCGCACGATTCGCATGCGGAGGCGGAGGCTTCCTACCGGGATTTCTGGGAGCGGATCGCGGATGATTCTTTCTCTTTCCTGAAATTGTTGATCGACAAGTTATGATGGACGACGCGAGTTCTGGCGGGCCTGGGGGCCTTGGGGTGCCGTCCCGGGCCGAACTGGCCGCCGATTTCTTTTTGCAAGGTTATAATTGCGGCCAGGCCGTCGTGCTGGCCTTTGCGGATCGCTATGGGCTGTCCCGCGAGGAGGCGGCGCGGATCGCCGGGGCATTCGGCGGCGGGATCGGGCGCCAGCGCCTGACCTGCGGGGCCGTGCTCGGGATGAGCGTGCTGGCGGGCTTCGAGGAAGGCGCCGTCGATCCGGCCGACAAAGCGGCACAGAAGCGTTGCTACGAGCTGGTCCGGGAGCTCTGCGAGGGGTTCAAGGAGCAATATGGCTCGACCGTCTGCGCCGAGATCCTGGGGCTTCCGGGTTATGTGAAGTCGGAAGGGCCCGCCCAGCACCTGCCGGTCCCCGAGGCCTTCCGCGCCCGTCCCTGCGCCCTCAAAGTCCAGATTGCCGCCGCCCTCTTCGACCGCTGCCTCCGGGACAAAACCCGCGGGACGGAGCCAGGTGCGGGTGCCGCCGGGCCGGGAACGGGGACGGGTGCCCAGCGGGTGTTGGGCCCCGGCGCGCACCCCGACGTCCCGCCCCCTCCCCCCGACCTCACCGCCTGACCGCCCCCCAACCACCACTTTCCACTCCGCTGGGGTGCGCCAGAGCCCGATAGAGATCGGGCCGAAGCACCGGCGGCGAAAGCCCTGGGTTCAGCGGCAGAAACCGGGAAGAAGCGGCAGAAACCGGGAGGAAGCGGCAGCGGCGAGGGGCCGGGACTCAGTGGACGGAGCGGCCGAGGTGGGGGCGGCGGCCGGAGAAGATGCGCTGCGGGAGTTCCATCGCGAGGATGATGCCGAGGACGATGGCGACGGCGGCTTTGGCGGCGCCGAAGCCGGTGCTGAGGGCGAGAGACAGTTGGGCGGAGACGAAGTAGTAGGTGCACCAGAAGATGCCGGCGCCGGGCACGAGCGGGAAGATACCGCAGAGCAGGAAGACCTGGGCGGGGCATTTTTGCCGCACGGCAAAGATGCGCGAGAGAATGCAGACCAGCACCGAGGAGAGGATGATGGACACAGCGGGGCCGAAGCCGGCGTAGCGCACCAGCACGAGATAGAGGCACCAGCCGACGGCGCCGACCAGTCCGGCCGTGGCGTATTGCGCCCGGGGCACGCCGAAGAGGGCGGCGAAGGCAAAGGTGCCGACGAAGGCCGCCGCGGTCTGGACTGCCAGGCTGAAGGTCTGAGGGCTCACGCTCATCCCCTGCAGAGCAATCATCCCGCCGTTGGCCCAGCCGTCCACCAAGAAGCTGAACGACACGCCGAGCGCGATGCAGAAGAAGCCCAGCATGGCGTCGGTCAGGCGTGTCAGGCCGGCGATGTAGTCGGAGTTGGCGAGGTCCCGCACGCCGTTGACGAAGGGCACGCCGGGGATCAACGGCATGATGGAACCGATGATCATATTGCTCAGGCTTTCGCCGAAACCGATCCTGTAGAAGAAGAGGCACAAGAGCGTGGCGAGCAGCGCGTTGCACACCCCGCCAACAATCTTGGAAAGGAAGCGGGAACTCACCAGGAGAATGAAAGCATAGAGCAGGGCGCCCACCGTGAAGGCGGCCGCGCAGTCCATCCAGCCGCCGCCGAACACGACGCAGAATCCGGCCGCGCCGAGGGCCGAGGCGAGGACCTGTTCCCAGACCGGCTTCGGGGGCGCATTGCGGATGATGCGCAAGCGCTCGCGAGCCTGCTCGAGGGTGCAGAGGTCGAAGTGGATATCGTAGCTGAGGCGGTTGACCGCCACCACCTTGGAGAGCTGGATGGCGCGCAGGGGGATGAATTCCACGTTGGCATAGGTCTCGGCCTGGGCGCCGGACTTGCGCAGTTTATCCATCGTCCCGGTGGTGAAAATGCCGTTGCTGAGCACGAAGAAATTGCTCGAATCCACGCCGTAATGCGTGGCGATGCGGGACATGATGTCCTCGACCCGGGAGATCTCCGCGCCGTTCTCCAAGAGGATGTGGCCCGCCTCGGCGGCCACTTCAAGCACTTCGGACAAGCGTCCGTCCTGTCGTTGTTCTTCCATTGTGTGCAAAGATACAATAATTGGTTTGTTTATCTCGCTTTTTTTTCCTACTTTCGAATGCTAATCACACCCGCAACCAATTCAAACCTCTATTATGAAACCGTTATTCAAATCTGCACTTCTCACCTTTGCGGCGACGATCTGCCTGGCCTCCCCGCTCCTTGCACAACAGCAGCGCCCGGCCCAGCGCCCCGACCCCGCCGCCCAGGTACAGGAAGTCATCGACCGTATCTTCAACTACATCGACGGCTGCACCCCCGTGGCCGTGGTGGACGGAGACGGCAAAGTCCTGCGCGACTACAAGAAAATCGACGAGCGGAGCTCCCTGCAGCGCGGCGATTTCGGCATCAACACCTACGAGTGGGGCGTGACCTACTCCGGCCTGCTGCTCGCCAGCGAGGTCACCGGCGATGCCAAATACAAGAAGTATGTCTATGACCGGCTCAAACTCCTCGGCGAGATCTATCCCTATGTCAAGGAGTACTACGACGCGACCGGCTACCAGATGCGCCTGGGCCCGCTGGAGAAGCCCAAGTGGCTGGACGACTGCGGTTCGATGACCGCGGCGATGATCAAGGCCACCCTCGCCGACCCGGCCCAGAGCCGTGCCTTCCGCGCCCTGCTCGACAACTGGTTCGAGTTCGTGATGTATGAGGAGTACCGCCTCGGCGACGGGATCCTGGCCCGCAACCGGCCGACCACCAATTCCGTGTGGCTGGACGACATGTACATGGGCATCACCCCGATCGCCTACCGCGGCCGGCTGAGCCAGGCCGAGCGCGGCGACCTCACCCAGAAATACTACAACGAGGCCATCAACCAGGTCCTCCTCTTCAAGAAATACCTCTGGGTCCCCGAGAAGAATCTCTACCGCCACGGCTGGATCGAGGGTATGGCAGAGCATCCAGATTACCACTGGGCCCGCTGCAACGGCTGGGCCGTCCTGACGATGTGCGACGTACTCGACGTCGTGCCGGAGAGCACCCAGGGCTGGACCGAGGTCCGCGACCTGCTGGTCAGCCTGCTGCGCGGCATCGCCCAGTACCAGTCCCCCGAGGGCACCTGGCACCAGCTCATCAACAACACCGAATCCTACCTGGAGACCAGCGCCAGCGCCATGTTCGTGTACGGCTATGCCCACGCGATCAACAAGGGCTGGCTCGACCGCACGGCCTACCAGGACATCGCCCGTTCCGGCTGGGCCGGCGTGGCGAAGCAGGTCAACGAGAAGGGCCAGGTGGAGAATACCTGCACGGGCACCGGCCTGGGCTGGACCAACACCTTCTACATGAGCCGCCCGGTGAGCGTGTTCGCGGCCCACGGCTACGGCCCGGTGCTGCTGGCCGCCTGCGAGCTGCTCAAGATGTACAAGACCCCCGCCGCCCCGGCCGCTCCGGGCGCGCAGGGCGCATTCCCCGGCATGGGCCGGCGTCGCGATGAAAGCAAGCCGATGGTCTTCCTCGCAGGTGATTCGACCTGCAAGAACGGCCAGGGCACCGGCACCCTCGGCCAGTGGGGCTGGGGCAGCTTTTTCGCCGAATACCTGACCGACGCTGTGAGCGTCGAGAACGACGCCGTGGGCGGCCTGAGCAGCCGCACTTTCTACGAGGGCACCCAGTGGCCCCTGATCCGGGACAATGTCCGCAAGGGTGACATCGTGATCATCCAGTTCGGCCACAACGACATGGCTCCCCTCGGCACGGGCCGTGCCCGCGGCACCCTCGAAGGCACCGGCGACAAGCCGCAGAACGTGGTAATGGAGCGCAACGGCGCCCACCAGGATGTCTATTCCTACGGCCACTATGTCCGGATGATGGTCCGCCAGGCCAAGATGCGCGGGGCCATTCCCATCGTGGTCTCCCCTACACCGCAGAACAACTGGACCGGCGAGAAGAAGATCCGGCGCTTCACCGACACCTTCAACGCCTGGTGCCGCCAGGTGGCCCAGGAGGAAGGCGTGACCTTCATCGATTTCAACGACATCTGCGCCGCCGAATATGAGAACATGGGCCGCACCAAGGCCCAGCGGGACTACTTCGCCGACAGCGTCCACACCCGCGAAGCCGGCGCCCGCCTCTACTGCGAGGTCCTCGCAAAAGCCCTGAAAGACCAGAACACAGCCTTAGCCAAATATGTTAAATAGAAAACTCTTCGTCAGTATCGCCCTGGCAGCGGTGCTGTCTTTGTGCGCCTCGGCCGATCCCGCCATCAACAATATCGCCGGACGCAATGCCCGCTCCCTCGACGGGGTATGGAATGCCATCGTCGACCCCTACGAGAACGGATACTACAACTACCGGATGCAGCCGATGGCACCCGGGAGCACCTTCTTCGCGGACCTGCATTTCTATGCCAATCCGACCCGCCTGATCGAGTACGACTTCGACGCCGCCGGCACCCTCAACGTGCCCGGAGACTGGAACACCCAGCGCGAGAAGCTGTATTACTATGAGGGCACCGTCTGGTATCGCCGCCTCTTCGATGCGGCCCCGAAGCCGGACACCCGCTATTTCATCCATTTCGACGGGGCCAACTACGAGACCATCGCCGGCCTGAACGGCCGCATCCTCGGCAAGCACGTGGGCGGCTTCACGGCCTTTGATTTCGAGATTACGGACCAGATCCGCGCCGGAGAGAACTCGCTGGTGATCAAGGTGGACAACAAGCGCCACGCCGACGGCGTGCCCACCATCAACACCGACTGGTGGAACTACGGCGGCATCACCCGCAGCGTGCACCTGGTGGAGGTCCCGCAGACCTTCATCCGCGACTATGTCGTGCGCCTGAGCGCCGACCGCAATTCCATCGAGGGCTGGATCCAGCTGGACGGCCCGCAGACCGCCCAGACGGTCAAGGTGGAGGTGCCGGAGCTGAAACTGAGCGTCACGGCGCGCACCGGTGGCGACGGGCGGGCGAGCTTCATCGTTCCCCTGCCCCGCAAGTCCGGTATCCGGCTGTGGTGCCCCGAGGATCCGAAACTCTATGAGGTGGTCGTCTCCTCGGATACCGACCGCGTGACCGACAAGATCGGTTTCAAGACCGTGACCACGCAGGGCACCAAGATCCTGCTCAACGGCAAGGAGATCTTCCTCAAGGGCATTTCCATCCACGACGAGCGGCCGGGCGCCGCGGCGGGACGCGCCTTCAGCGCGGAGCACGCGCACACCACCCTCGGCTGGGCCAAGGAGATGGGCTGCAATTTCGTGCGCCTGGCGCACTATCCCCACAACGAGCAGATGGTCCGCGCGGCGGACGAAATGGGCATGCTGGTGTGGTCCGAGATCCCCGTGTACTGGACCATCGACTGGAACAGCGCGGAGACCTACGCCAACGCCGAGAATCAGCTCTGCGAGATGATTGCCCGCGACCACAACCGCGCCTGCATCATCATCTGGTCCGTAGCCAACGAGACCCCACGCTCCCCGGAGCGCCTCGCCTTCCTGGGCAAACTGATCAACAAGACCCGCGCCCTGGATCCCACGCGGCTCGTGTCCGCGGCGATGGAGAAGGATGAGACTTCCCCGGGCCAGCTCACCCTGGTCGACGAGCTGATGAACCTGACCGACCTGCTGAGTTTCAATCAGTATGTGGGCTGGTACGACGGGGCCGTCGAGAAATGCGACCGCGTCCAGTGGACCTTCCCGGTAGAGAAGCCGGTCATCCTCTCCGAGCTGGGCGGCGGTGCGAAGTACGGCCGCCACGGCAATCCGAACGAGCGCTTCACCGAGGAGTATCTGGTGCGTCTCTACGAGGCCAACATCCGGATGATGAAGAACATCCCCGGGCTTGCGGGCTGCACCCCGTGGATCTTGAAGGACTTCCGCTCCCCGCGCCGGGCTCTCGAAGGCATCCAGGATGACTTCAACCGCAAGGGTCTCCTGTCCGAGAAGGGCGAAAAGAAAGACGCATTCTACACCCTCCAGAGCTGGTATCAGTCTTTCTGATCGGATGGTCAGGCACCTGATATTCGACTTTGACGGCACGCTGGCCGACACCACTACGGGCATCGTTCTCTGCACGCAGCAGACGCTGCGGGAGATGGGCCTGCCGGTGGCGTCGGCCGAGCGTATCCGGGCCACCATCGGCCTCCCGCTGCGGGAGTGTTTCGAGCGCGGCACGGACACGCCGCCGGAGCGCCTGGACGAGGCGGTGGTGGTGTACCGCCGGCTTTTTCCCGGCATCGCCATCCCCCGCACGGTGCTCTACGAGGGAGTTCCGGGCACGCTCGCGGCGCTGCGCGAACGGGGTCTCACCCTGAGCATCGCCACCTCCCGCAGCGGCAAGACCCTGCGCGAACTGCTCGCCGTGCTGGGGATTGCGGAGCATTTCTCCTGCCTCGCCGCCACGGAGGAAGTGGTCCATCCCAAGCCTGCGCCCGACTTGGCCCTGCTCCTGCTGGAGCGGACAGGCTTCGGGGCGGCGGAGACCGTGGTCATCGGGGATACCATCTTCGATCTGGAAATGGGCCGGCGGGCGGGCTGCCGCACCGTCGGGGTCACCTTCGGCAACCAGGACCGTCCCCAGCTGGAGACGGCCTCCCCGGACTGGATCGTGGACCGTTTTCCGGATCTGCTGGACATCCTTGATGCATAAAAATTTGGATTTCCATTTTTATTTGATACCTTTGCGAAGAATGACGACGATCCGCGCATACCACCATCACCACCGAGTCTGACAGATCCGGTAGGTCGGTGCGTGTGTGACGCGACGCGATAGTGAGGCTTGCCGGTGTGTATCCGGCAAGTTTTTTTTGTGAAATGTAGTTAGTAGAAATATGCTCAGATTAGCCATCCAATCCAAGGGCCGCCTCAACGAAGAGAGCACCGCTTTGTTGCGCGAGATCGGGATCGATATCGACGACAACCGCCGTAAATTCCTCTCCCAGGCCCCCAATTTCCCGCTGGAAGTCCTTTATTTGCGGGACGACGATATCCCCCAGGTCGTCGCGGCCGGCACCGCCGGTCTCGGCATCGTGGGACTCAACGAGGTCGAGGAGCAGGGGCTCGACGTGCAGGTGGTCAGCAAGCTCGGGTTCGGCGCCTGCCGCCTGTCGCTGGCCGTGCCCCGCAGCGCGGACTACGACGGCCCGCAGTGGTTCGCGGGCAAGCGCATCGCCACCTCCTACCCCAGGATCCTGCGCGCCTGGCTCGAAGAAAAGGGAGTCCAGGCCCGGATCGAAGTGATCAAGGGTTCCGTGGAGATCGCCCCGGCCGCCGACATCGCCGACGCCATTTTCGATATCGTCTCCTCGGGCGGTACGCTGGTGTCCAACGGGCTGCGCGAGGTCGAGCAGGTGTTCTGGTCCGAGGCCGTGCTGATCTCCAGCGGGAAGTTGGACGCCGAGCAGCAGGCCCTGCTGGACGAGCTGCTTTTCCGCATCAGTTCCGCCCAGATCAGCCGCCGCAAGAAATACATCCTGATGAACCTGCCGCAGAGCGCGGTGGAGGAGGCCACGCGCATCCTCCCCGCGATGCGCAGCCCCACCGTGATGCCGCTCGCCGCCGAGGGCTGGTGCTCGATGCACTCCGTGGTGGAGGAGGCCGACCTCTGGGACAAAATCCGCCAGCTCAAGGCCATCGGCGCCGAGGGCATCCTGGTGCTGAATATTGACAAAATCATTCCGTAGCTTATGGAGACCTTTCTGAATCCCGCCCGTGCGCAATGGGACGCCCTTTGCCGGCGCCCCGCAAGCGAGAATCCCCTCGTGCGGGAGCGCGTGGAGAAGATCCTGCAGCGCGTCCGCGAGCAGGGCGACGAGGCCCTGCGGGCGCTTTCGCTCGAGATCGAGGGCCGCGCGCTGGAGGCGATCGAAGTCAGCCCGTCGGAGGTGGAGGCGGCCTGTGCGGCCGTCAGCGGGGAGGTGAAGGCGGCCGTCGCTGCGGCGGAGCGCAACATCCGCGCCTTCCACGAGGCCCAGATGCCGCGCGAGGTCAG
>JAEEVG010000083.1 GCA_016290835.1 Bacteroidales bacterium
GCGCTGATCGGCGGCGAGGGCAACGGCGGGGTGATCTACCCGGCGAGCCACTGCGGCCGCGACGCGATGGTGGGCGTGGCCCTGTTCCTGAGCCATCTCGCCCACAAGGGCCTGAGCGTCAGCGCCTACAAGGCCACGCTGCCTCCCTATTTCATCGCCAAGAACCGCATCGACCTCAGCGACAAGGCCCTGATCGACCGCATCCTCGAGGCGATGAAAGAGCATTTCAAGGACGAGCGCGTCAACACCATCGACGGGGTCAAGATCGACTTCGAGGCCAAGAAACAGTGGGTGCACCTGCGCAAGTCCAACACCGAGCCCATCATCCGCATCTATGCCGAGGCGCAGACCCCCGAAGAGGCGGAGCACCTGGGTGAGGAGGTCATCGCGCTCGCACACGACATCATCGGCGACTAGGCTATGTTCTCGTTCCGCACCACCCCCATCGAGGAGCAACTCGACCGGAGCCTGCGCGAGGGCCGGGTTGCCTGCTTCTGCACGCAGAACTGCTGGGACCCATCGCGGGGACGCTACCTCTATGACATTTTCCGCGAACGCGGCAACTTGGAACGCATCTTTTCCCCCCGCGACAGCGAGCTGACCCCGGAGACCAACCACATCGATTTCAATGCGGACGAACTGGACGGGCTGGACGCCGTGGTGGTGGAGATCCAGGACGTGGGCACGCGCTATTTCAATTATACGCGCGACGTGATGCGCCTGCTGTCGATGTGCGCCCGCAGCGCGGAGAGTCCGTCGGTCTATATCGTGGACCACATCAACCCGGCCGGCCGGGTGGTCGAGGGCACGATGCCCGCCGTGGAGTCCGACATCTGGACGCCCAAGGTAGCGCACCGCCACGGTCTTACCCTCGGGGAACTCTGCCTGCTGTACTGCAACGAGATCGGGGCGAAATTCCCCCTGCACGTCATCTCCGCGCACGTTTCCGACGTGGGCAAGGACCTGCTGCCCTGGACCATCGCACCGGCCTCCGACATCCCGGGGCTGTTCACCTGCGAGATGTATCCGGGCGGAGGCCTGTGGAACAATACCTCTATCACCCCGGCCATCGGCACGGCACGCCCCTATGAGTATTTCGGGGCCCCGTTTATCAAGAGCGGCGACGTCCGCTTCCTGCCCACGCCCCCGGGCGTGATGATGCGGCCCTGTTCGTTCACCCCGGCCGCGGGGCGCTACAAGGATGAGCGCTGCTACGGCTACCAGATCATGCTCCAGCCCGGGGCGCAGTACCATTCGCTGCTGCACACCCTGCAGTTGATGCATTTCCTGTCGGAACGTTATTCGCAATTCGAACTGTTCCCTTCGCTCTTCGTCAAGGTGGCGGATCCCGTGATCGAGGAGTATCTGCGCGGACGTCTGACCTTCGATGTGGTGCAGGAGCACGTCAAGGCCGAGGAGCAGAAATGGATACGCAAGGCCAAGCGTTTCCTCCTTTACGAGGATGCGCCCTACCGGATGAAATAATTTCCGGGGCCCGTGCAGAAAAATTTGGGGATTCCAAAAATATGCGTATCTTTGCAATCCCAAACGGTGGGTTCGTATAACGGTTAGTACTCGAGATTCTCAATCTCGCAATAGGAGTTCGATTCTCCTACCCACTACCAACAGAAGGCCAGTCGGATTCGACTGGCCTTCTTGCGTATCCGTCTTGCGGGGTGCGGGGAAAATGATTTTCCGTGATTATTGTTATATTTGTAGATTAGAATCTTTAGACAAATATAGCATATGTCAAACAAAGGCAAAATCATCACCTGGCTCGTGGCCATCCTGCTGGTAGCCGGGGCCGTGACCGTGTATTTCAAATTCTACTTCGTGTTCGGCGAAGGCGTCAAGGCGGGCGAACTCAACCAGATCGTCTATAAAGGATGGGTTTGGAAAACGTATGAAGGCCGTCTGATCCAGACCGGATTCAAGAGTTCCGGCGGCGGCGGCAAAATCGGCGGCAACCTGCAGTCCAACGAGTTCAATTTCTCCGTGGTCAACAAGGCCGTGGCCGACTCGCTGATGCTCTGCAGCGGCAAGAGCGTCGAACTGCATTACAAAGAATACAACGGGTCCCTCCCCTGGCGCGGCATGCAGCGCTACATCGTGGATAAGATCGTGTCCGTACGCGAGCCGTCCACGAACTCGGAGATTCCCATTATGATAGGAGGAGAATCCATATGATACAAGCCCTGATCCTGCTCGTCGCGGGGATACTTGCGACGCGCCCGGCAGCCGAGCCTGACGGCCGCCTGCTCACCGTGGCCGAGTCCGTCGGCCAGACCCAGCGTCCCCTCTCTCCGGCCCAATACCGGGTATTCTGGACACCCGAAAGCGAGATTACCACCGAGATGCAGCGGCCCGGCGGGCCCATGCGTCCGGGCGGACCGCAGCGTCCCGCCTGGAAACTGCCCGAGCCGGAAGGGCCCGGCATCGTCTATGGCCAGTCCGTGAGCCGCAATGAATTCGGCATCAATTCCGGCATCTTCCCCGCCCCGGACGGAGAACGGGCCGCCATCTACCGCAAGGACGAGTCCGCGGTGACCCTCTATCCGCTCTATGATATCAACTCCCGCACCGGCGGCGCCAAGATGATCCGCTACCCGATGGCCGGAATGGCCTCGGAGCACATCACCCTCCACGTCATCGACCGGGAAGGCAAGATCCTCTCCACGATGCAGGTAAGCGATTTCGACGATGAGCGCTACCTGACCAACATCACCTGGTCCCCGGACAGCAAGTACATCTTCATCCAGGTGCTCAACCGCGCCCAGCACGAGATGCATCTCAATATGTACCGCGCCGACGACGGCCGCTTCGTGCGCACGATCCTCACCGAGCAGAACGACGCCTGGGTGGAGCCCGAGGACCCGCTCTGGTTCATCAAGGACAGCTACCAGTTCCTCTACCGGACCGACAACCGCGACGGCTACCACAACCTCTACCGCTGCGACACCCTCGGCCGTGTCGAGCGCATCACGCCCGTGGACGCCGAGGTCTCCTACCTGGCCAACGACGGGCACTACGTCTATTACCTCTCCTCGGAGATCTCCCCCATCGAGCGGCACCTCTTCCGCGTGCGGATCGACCGCCGCAAACTCGGCGCCCCGCAGCGCCTCACCCCCGACGAGGGCTGGCACAACGTCACCCTCTCGCCGGACTTCAGCAAGTTCATCGACCGCTACAGCAGCTTCAACGTCCCCGGCGTGACCCAGGTCCGCAGCACCGACGGCAAGCTCCTGGAGACGCTCAATACCGCCGAGAACCCGCTGGAAGGCTATGCCCAGGTCCGGATGGAGCTCGGCAGCACCCCCTCCGCCGACGGACAGTTCGAGAACTACTACCGGCTCTATTATCCGAAGGACTTCGATCCGTCGAAGAAGTATCCCATGGTCGTCTATGTCTATGGCGGTCCGCACACCCAGCTGGTCAACAACAGCTGGCTCGGCAGCATCCGGATGTGGGAGCTGCTAATGGCCCAGCGCGGCTATGTGGTCTATGTCCAGGACAACCGCGGCACGCCTTACCACGGCGCCGCCTATGAGAAGGCCATCAACCGCCAGTGCGGCCAGGCCGAAGTGGCGGACCAGATGGCGGGCATCCGCGCCCTGCTGGACCGCGCGCCCTGGATCGACCGCGCGCGCATCGGCGTGCACGGCTGGAGCTACGGCGGATTCATGACCCTCTCGCTCACCACCCACAACCCCAACTTCTTCAAGGTGGCCGTGGCCGGCGGGCCTGTGATCGACTGGCAGTGGTACGAAGTGATGTACGGCGAGCGCTATATGGACAACCCGGACACCAACCCGGAAGGCTTCGCGATCAGTTCCCTGATCCCCCGCGCCAAGGACCTGACGGGCCACGTGCTGATCTGCCAGGGCGTGCTGGACGGCACCGTCGTGCCCCAGCACTCGCTCAGTTTCGTCCAGGAGTGCATCAAGAACAACATCCCCGTGGACTGGTTCCCCTACCCGCAGGACGAACATAATATGCGCGGGGCCGCCCGCCTGCACCTCTACGAGAAGATCACCGCATACTTCGAACAGTTCTTATGATGAGAAGACTGCTGACCGTCGGTTTCGTCCTGTTGCTTGCGGCAGCCCCGCTGTCCGCCCAGAAACGGGCCGAGACCCGGCTGTATGAAAGGACCCTGTCGAATCCCTCGCTGGAGGCCTTCGACAAATTCCTCAAGCGCTACCCCTCTTCGGTGTACGCGCAGGATATCCTCGCCCGCAAGGACACCCTGCTCAACATCAGCCCCTATGACGAGGCGCAGGCCGGGGCGATCGTCGCAGAGCTCCTGCCCACCGGCGGCGGACGGCTCGCCATCGCCGACCGCCGCGAGGCCGTGGACCGCATCTACGCGGTCTGCCTGGACGGCGAGGGGCTCGCGCTCGATCAGGTGCGCATCGTCACCTTCGTGCTCGGACGCGACGGCTGGACGCAGGAAAGCGTCTATGACGCGCCCGCCGCGGACGCAGAAGGGATGGACGTACGGGAGTTTGCCGACGAGCATTCCGTCATCGACATCCGGGGCACGCGCTACCTCTTCTTCCATTACCTGATGAGCGATGTGGACAGCACCGAACAGACCTACGTCTCCGCCGCCTATGCCCCGCAGACCGACGAGTTCGGCTGCGTCTCCTTCCGGGGCAAGGCCGTGCGGGGCAGCGGTCACATCCCGCCGTACCACATCCTCGGCCGATCCGACGAGGCGATGCTCAGCGGGATGGACCGTCCCTGGATGCGCCTGCTGCTCAAGGATATACAGGACAATCCCTGGCTGGAATCCATCCCGGAGAACATCTATCTCACGGACGCGGCCATCGAATGGTGGCTGGCCCAGAATCCGGATGCGCTGACCAGCGCCACCCGCCTCAAATTCAACATCATCCAGCAGGAGAGTTCGCTGGTGGAAGAGTATGCCAAGGCCAAGGGCAGGAAGAATTCGTCCCGCTACACGGCCGCCATGTTCGACCACCGCGGCTACACCGTCATCGTCGTGTACCAGAAGGCGGACGACAACTATGTCCTGGCCTGGGTCGAGCCCGAGGCCAAGGACCACTACCGCGACCGCCTGCTCAACAGCATCGACTTCGACGACGCCAACACCCTGGCGATGTCCTACTACCACGGCAACCGGACCTTCAAATACCGCCTCAACCTCACCTCCAAGACCCTCCGGAGAAACTAAAGCCATGAAAGCATACATCGAGCAGAACCGCGACCGCTTCCTCGAGGAGCTCTTCACCCTGCTGCGCATCCCCTCCATCAGCGCCAAACCTGAGCACAAGCAGGATATGTACCTGTGCGCCGAAACCCTGGCGGACCTGCTGCTGGAAGCCGGCGCCGACGAGGCGGGCGTGTGCGACACCGCCGGCCATCCCGTCGTCTTCGGCCAGAAGATCATCGACCCGCAGGCGAAGACCGTACTGGTCTATGGCCACTACGACGTCCAGCCCGTCGAGCCGCTGGACAAGTGGACCCACGATCCCTTCGACCCGCAGGTCTCCGACGGCGCCATCCGGAGCCGCGGGGCCAACGACGACAAGGGCCAGCTCTTCATGCACGTCAAGGCTTTCGAATACCTGGTCCGCAGCGGCAAGCTGCGCCACAATGTCAAGTTCCTCTTCGAGGGCGAAGAAGAGATCAGCAGCCCCTCGCTGCCCGCCTGGATCAAGGCCCACAAGAAGTTGCTCAAGGCCGACCTGTGCCTGGTCAGCGACACCACGATGCTCGGCGAGGACATCCCGTCCATCAACTGCGGAATGCGGGGCCTGAGCTATCTGGAGATCAAGGTGACCGGCCCTGACAAGGACCTGCACTCCGGGCATTTCGGCGGCACGGTGGCCAACCCCATCCAGGTGCTCTGCGAGATGATTGCCTCCCTGATCGGCGAAGACGGCCGCGTGGCCGTGCCGGGCTTCTACGACTCCGTCGTGGAACTCTCCCCCGCCGACCGGCGGATGCTCGCCAAGGCACCCTTCGACCTCAAGGAGTACAAGGAGTTCCTCGGGGTGCGGGCGCTGCGCGGCGAGAAGGGCTACACCCCGCTCGAGCGCGTGGGCATCCGCCCCTGCCTGGACGTCTGCGGCATCTGGGGCGGCTACACCGGCGCCGGCGCCAAAACCGTGCTCCCCTCCGAGGCGCACGCCAAGATCTCGATGCGTCTGGTCCCCGACCAGCGCAGCGCGCAGATCACGCGCCTTGTCTCGCGCCATCTGAAGAAGATCGCCCCGAAATGCGTCCGGGTGGAGGTGAAGGAATGCGAGGGCGGCGACGGCTTCCTCATCCCGCTGAGTTCCAGCGCGTATCAAGCCGCTTCGCGCGCCATCGGCGAAGTCTATGGCAAAGAACCCGTCCCCGCACGCGGAGGCGGGTCGATCGCCATCCTCGCTGAAGTGCAGAAGATTCTGGGGATCGACCCGCTCCTGATGGGTTTCGGGCTGGAGCGCGACACCATCCATTCCCCCAACGAGAGTTACCTGCTCAAGCAGTTCTTCTCCGGAATGGAATCCATCGCCAAATTTTACGAATACTGGCAGTAGGGGCTATTTCAGGTAGCCGTCGAGCCAGGTGCAGTGGGCGGCCTCGGTGGTCTCCGAGGCCCAGTGTTCGTTAATCGGAGTCAGCAGCAACGACTTCGGGCAGTCCAGGCTGTTCCACACCCCGAAGGAGGTGGAGGGCGGGCAGGTGTCGTCGTTGTAACCGAAGGACATCTGCGTGGGGACCTTGATCTGCCGCGCGAAATTGATCACATCGTAATAGGCCAGCGTCTTCACGGCCGCCGGAGTCAGGATGCCCGGCTGGTGGTTAAAGTGCGGATAGCCGCCGGTGCGGCCCGGGGTCGCGTAGGCGGCCATGTCGGCCAGCGCCGGATGGTCCGCAATGCAGATGGTTACGCGCGGATCCAGCCCGGCGGCCACGAGGCTCAGGGCGCCGCCCTGGCTGCCGCCCTTCACGACGACGTTCTTGCCGTCCCACTCAGGGAGCAGGGTCAGGTAGTCGATCATCCGGACCATCGCCAGATAGACGTTCTTCATATAATAATCGTCGCGGGACTCGATGCCGTTGCCGAGGTAGCCGGCGCCGTTGCCCGTCTCCAGCCGGCGGCCCGCCTCGCGGAACACCTGGGTGTCCGAGCGAGGGTCCAGGCCGTGTATCTCGATCACGAAGCGGATGAACTTGCGCTCCGTGTAGTAGCGATGCCAGCCCGGGACGATGATGGTATTGACCCCCGCACCCGGCGGGAAGATCACGATCGGGCAGGAGCCGGGTGCGACATCCTTCGGAACATACAGATAGCCGTAGATGCTGTGCTCATCATCCACGCTGATATTCACCAGCGTGCAGCGCTCCGCGGGCGTGTCGCGCACGGGCTGCGGGATCTCCCGCACCCGCAGCGGACGCGCCTCCATCGCGGCGATCTCGCGCTTCCAGAAGGCATTGAAATCCTCCGGCAACTCTACCACCGGGACGATCTTCTCGGGTGAAAAACCGAGCTTGACCCGGGTCTGAGCGGCGCCGGGACCTTCGCCCAGGCGGATCTGGACGTTGCGGAAGCCGGGCGTGCTGCGCGTCCCGACAGGGATGCGCGCCCGCCCGCCGTGCAACTCGGCCGTCCCCTGGGTGTCGGGCTGCATCACGTCATCCGAAACAGTGTACGTGAGCGTCCCGTCATACGGGATACCGTATTTGGAGAGGAAGACCTCCACGGAGGCGTCCTCACCGACCTGGTAGGTCCAGTCGGCGTGGTCGGGGACGGAGAACCAGCTCCAGTCCGAGTAGAACTGTGCCCGTGCACAAAAACCGGCTGCCAGAATGCAGGCAGCCGATAAAAGTTTTTTCAAAGACATTTCGCGTTCAATCAACTAGTTACTGACCACGAATTCGTAGGAGCCGGACTGCAGTTCGCAGAGCACGCGGCCCTTGAGCGCACGGAACGGACCGGCACCCTCGGCACCCTTGACGACCTTGACCTTGTCAGCGCCGGAGGCCTCCAGGGTCAGCGAAGCCGTGGTGTTGGCCGGGATGGTCACGCGGTAGATGTAGCCGCCCG
>JAEEVG010000027.1 GCA_016290835.1 Bacteroidales bacterium
ACCACGTCCACCCGACCTTCAAGCCCGACGGCACGGAGATCGAAATCCAGTCGGCCATGCTCTCCGAGGACGGCCGCTCGATGAACATCTGCATCGTCAAAATGCCGCAGGAACTCATCGACCGTTATAAGAAATAATCCTTCTTTCGCGATCCCCGGTTTTCGCCGGGGATTTTTTGTATCTTTGTGGATGTTATGAAAAAGAATATCGGTAAAGTGAATGCGTCCTTCCCGACCCCGGTCGTGGTCGTGGGCGCGATGGTGGACGGTAAGCCCAACTGGTTCGAGGTTGCCTGGACCGGCATCGGCGATGCCGGCGTGGTGACCCTGAGCGTCACCCCGACCCACAAGACCTGCGACGGCATCCGTGCAGAAAAGAAACTCTCCGTCAACTTCCTGGACGAAGCCCTCGTCCCGCGTGCGGACTTCGTCGGAATCGTCAGCGGCAACAAGGTCGACAAGAGCGGCATCTTCGCTTGGAGCGCCGGTGAACTCGGCGCCCCGCTCGTGGACGATGCCCCGGTCTCGATGGAGTGCTCGCTGCTCGATATCTACGATGCCAACGGCTGCTATCTGCTGATCTGCAAGGTGGAGCACACCTGGGCCCGCGAAGAGCTGCTGGATGCCGAGGGCAGGCTCGACTTCGCCAAATACAAACCCGTGCTCTTCGAGCCCGGTTTCCGCTATGTACGCACCGGCGAGGTGCTGGGCCCCTGCGCGGAGCCCGGCAAGGCGTTCGCTGCTTCCCGCAAATGACACCCCGCGGCGAGGAACAATATGCCGGGATGATCGCGCTCTACCGCGAGTGGAACGAGCGGATCAATGTCGTGTCCCGCAAGGACATCGACAACATCTACGCGCATCACATCCTCCATTCCCTCGCCATCGCCGAGTACCTGGACCGCTTCCACCCGGAAGGGTTTCAGGGCGCGGAAATCTTGGATTTAGGGACGGGCGGCGGCTTTCCGGGCATCCCCCTCGCGGTTGAATTCCCCCGGGCACATTTCACCCTCTGCGACTCCATCGCCAAGAAGGTGCGGGTGGCGCAGGCGGTCGCGGACGGCCTGGGCCTGCAGAACGTGCAGTGCGTCGCGGCCCGCGCCGAATCCCTGCCCGGACCCTTCGACTGGGTGGTCTCCCGCGCCGTCACCTCCCTGGACAAATTCTACCCCTGGGTGAAGGGCAAATTCCGCCGCGGCATCCTCTGCCTCAAGGGGGGCGACGTGCTGGAGGAAGTCTCCCAGCTGGTCCGCCGGTGCCAGGTCAAACCCGGGGCCGTACGGCTCTGGCGCATCGATGAATGGCTGAAAGATGAATATTTTGCAGAAAAATTTGTAATTGAAATCGGAAAAGATTACCTTTGCCCTCCCAAATCTGAAAATTAAAAATAGAAGATATGAAAAGGACTTATCAACCCTCCAATCGCAAGCGTGTCAACAAGCACGGTTTTCGCGAGCGTATGAGCACGCCGAACGGCCGCCGGGTTCTTGCTTCCCGCCGCGCCCACGGTCGCAAGAAGTTGACCGTCTCTTCCGAGGATCGCTGGTAATCAGATCCTTAGCGGAACAAAGATGTCGGACCTGCTGGCCCGACATCTTTGTTTATTCGGAGATTGCCCCCTTCCGGAAAAAATAGTATATTTGTAAGTTGTATGCATAGAGGAGAGAACGACTTTTCGCGTCTGGAGCTGCGCCTGCCCGCCTGCCGGAGCAACTACCGCTACTTCCGCGGCCTGCTCAAGCCGGCCACGAAACTGCTCGTGCTCGTCAAAGCCAACGCCTACGGCCACGGCGCCGTGGAATTCGCCACGATGATGCAGCAGGAAGGCGCCGACTATCTGGCGGTCGCCCTCCCCGTCGAGGGCATCGAACTGAGGCGCAACGGTATCTCCCTGCCCATCCTGGTCCTCACCGCGGGCACCGACTTCTTCCCCGAGATCATCGACAACCGCCTCGAGCCCGGCATCCCCAACCTCTACACCCTCTCCGCCCTGTGCAAAGAACTCCGCGCGCGGGGCCTGCGCGACTTCCCGGTCCACATCAAACTGGACACGGGCATGCACCGCCTGGGCTTCATGACCGGGGAAGTGCCGGCGCTGATCGCTTTCCTCCGGGAGCATCCGGAGGTCCGCGTGAAGTCGGTCTATTCGCACCTCGCGGCCGCCGAGGATCCCGCCGAGGATGCCTTCACCCTGGGCCAGATCGCGATGTTCGAGCAGAACGCGCAGGCCCTCACCGACACCCTCGGCTACAAACCGATGTGGCACATCCTCAACTCCGCCGGCATCGAGCGCTTCCCGCAATACCAACACGACATGGTCCGCCTGGGCATCGGCATCTACGGGATCAGCGCCCTGCCGGGCGTACAGCTCGCCCCGGTGGCCTCGCTTAAGGTCAAGGTCCTGCAGGTCAAGACCCTGGGACCGGGCGACGGGACCATCGGCTACGGCCGCCACGGCCACGTGGCCCCGGAAGGGACCACTATCGCCACCATCCCCGTGGGCTATGCCGACGGACTGGACCGCCATTTCGGCTGCGGCGCGGCCTCCTTCAGCGTCCGCGGCCGCCGCGCCCCCACGATCGGCAACATCTGCATGGATATGTGCATGATCGACGTCACCGGCATCCCCGTGGAAGTGGGCGACACGGTAACCATCTTCGGCGAGGACCCGACCGTGGGCGAACTCGCCGGCATCCTCGGGACCATTCCCTATGAGATTCTGACCTCGGTGCCCCGCCGCATCGAGCGGATCATCCTGCGCAAGTAATTGATACGCTATATGAAAAGAACGATCCTTCTCCTCGCGCTCGCGCTTCTCGGCGTCGGCGCCTCCGCCCAGCCGAAGGGCAGCATCACCCCGCAGATGCTTGACGAGATCAAGCAAGGCTACGCCGGCACCGCGGCCGACAAGGCCATCCGCAACGCCCTCAACACCACCTCCATCACGGTCCTGTCCGCCAATGCGGAGAATGCCGCGATGATCGACACGAACTTCTCCGACCGCGTCAAGACCTGGGGCATCACCGACCAGAAGTCCTCCGGCCGCTGCTGGCTCTTCACGGGTCTGAACGTGCTCCGCGCCGCGGCTTCCGAGAAGCACGGCCTGGGCAATTTCCAGTTCTCCCAGAACTTCAACTTCTTCTACGACATGCTCGAGAAGGCCAACCTGTTCCTGCAGGCCGTGATCGACACCCGCGACAAGAGTTTCGACGACCGGGAGGTGGACTGGCTGTTCAGCAACCCCATCAGCGACGGCGGCACCTTCGCAGGCGTGGCCAACCTCGTGACGAAATACGGCGTGGTCCCCGCGAACGTGATGCCCGAGAGCCTCTCGGCCAACAGCACCTCCGCGATGGCCTCCCAGCTCAAGACCCTGCTCCGCCGCGACGGACTCCGCCTGCGCGAGACCCCGGCGGGCGTGAAGGCCAAGGACCTCCCCGCCTATCTGGAGAAGCAGAAGGTCGAGATGCTCAAGGATGTCTACCACGTGCTCGGCCTCTGCCTGGGCATCCCGCCGGAGGAGTTCACCTGGAAGGGCAAGACCTACACCCCGAAGTCCTTCTACCAGGAGCTGCTCGGCTATGACCTCGAGGGCGGCTATGTGATGCTGATGAACGATCCCCTGCGCGAGTACGGCAAGGTCTATGAGATCGAGTACGACCGCCACCTCTACGACGGGCAGAACTGGGTCTATGTCAATCTCCCCGTGGAGCGCATCAAGGAGATGGCCATCGCCTCCATCAAGGCCGGCAAGGCCATGTATTTCTCCTGCGACGTGGGCAAATTCCTCGACCGGACCAAGGGTGTGGCCGACCTGCGCAACTTCGACTATGAGTCCCTGCTCGGCGTGAATCTGTCGATGAACAAGCGGGAACGGGTGATGACCCACGCCAGCGGTTCTTCCCACGCGATGACCCTCATCGCCGTGGACCTCAAGGACGGCGTGCCGCAGAAATGGATGGTCGAGAACAGCTGGGGCGCCGCCTCCGGCTACCAGGGCAATATCATCATGACCGACGAGTGGTTCAACGAGTACATGTTCCGCCTCGTGGTGGAGAAGCAGTTCGTGCCCGCCGACGTGATGAAGATGCTCGAGCAGAAGCCCATCATGCTCCCGGCCTGGGACCCGATGTTCCTCGGCGAGGAATAGGGGAGTCCCTATGAAAAAACGCATTTTCATCCTTCTCCTGGCCGTCGTGGCCATCCTGGCGGCCGGATGTTTCATGCTCAGGCGGCAATCCGACACCCCGTCATCCGGGGAGGGTGAACCCGTCGCGAGCGAATCCTACAATCCCGGGATGGGGGAGGCCGTCGAGGTCGAAACGCAGTGTCCGGAGGTGTCCGGACTCTGTCTTTCGCCCCGTGGCGGAGGTCTGCTGGCCGCCTCGGACGAGGACGGCGTGTACCACATCAACTGGACCGGAGAGACCGAACCGTTCTATGTGGAGAAGGGTTGGCTCGACTGCGAGGGCGTCACGATGGACCCTGCGACCAAGGATGTCTATTACATCGTCGAGGGGCGGCAGGAAGTCCGCCGCCTGAAGGCGCCGGACTATCAGGATCCCGAACTGATCTGCGTGATCAACGATGTCGGATTCCACACCAACAGCGGCTTGGAGGGCATTACCTGGTACAAGGACGGCACCCTGCTGCTGGGCAACCAGAAGCATCCCAGCCAGCTGATCCGCTATTCCCTTTCGGAGGGGATCACGGGCCGCTGGGAGACCGAAACCTCGGAGATTGCCGACCTGTGCTACGATCCGGTGCGGGATGTGCTGTGGATTGCCGACAGCGACCGGCACACCATCAACCTCTGCACCCTGGAGGGGCAGATCCGCCGCTCCTATCCCATGCCCTTCATCGACAACGGCGAGGGCCTGTACGTGGACCACGAGCACGGATGCATCTGGATCGGGGACGACACGAGTTCCAAGCTCTACCGCATCCCGTTCGACAATCTGTAGCCGTTCACTCCGGACTTCAGCGTAGTTTCAAGAATACTTCGATGGCCTGGTATTCCGCCATGCCGAGGCTGTCGTAATGCCGGGCGGTGCTCTGGGTGCGCTCTTCGGCGCGCTGCCAGAATTCCCGCGGGTCTTCCCCCGGGAACGGGACGATGTCCTTCTGCGACAGGTGGCGGAAAATGGCGTGGCGCTTCTTCACCACCTCGTCCGGACTGATCGGGACGGCCATGTCCACGCGTCCGATCTCCCACTCCATCCAGGCACCCCGGTAGAGCCAGATGTGGGTGTCCTCGATCCAGCTTTCCCCTTCGGCTTCCAGCTGCGAGACCGCTTTCAGGGCCGCCTCGGTGCATACGCGGTGTGTGCCGTGCGGGTCGGCGAGGTCGCCGGCCATGAAAATCATCTGCGGCCGGAGATCCCGGACCAGATCCTTGATGATATCCACGTCCACCTGCGTGCGCGGAAGTTTCTTGATGCCGCCGGACTCGTAGAAGGGCAGGTTGAGGAAGTGCGCGTGCGTATCCGGGTCCAACCCGATGGAGCGGACGGCTGCGCGGGCCTCGCTGCGGCGGATGGCCGCCTTGATCTCCAGCAGTTCGCGCGGCTCGCCCTCGCCCGGGACTTTGGCGTTCACCAGGGAGCGGACCGCTTCGAAACGGTCGGCGAGGCCCAGCTGGAAGGCGGCGTCGAAGTGCTGCAGCACCACGTCGTCGTGGACGGCCACGTCCCCGGAAGTCTCGTAGGCGACGTGGACGTCATGCCCCTGGGAAACGAGCCGGATGAAGGTGCCGCCCATCGAGATCACGTCGTCGTCCGGATGCGGAGAGAAGATCAGCACCGTCTTGGGATAGGGGGTGGCGGGGACGGGACGGGTGCTGTCGTCGGCGCCCGGTTTGCCGCCCGGCCAGCCGGTGATGGTATGTTGGAGGTCGTTGAAGACGTCGATATTGATGCGGTCGTAGGGGCCGTAGAGCTCCAGCAGTTCGCCCAGCGAATTCTCCAGGTAGTCCTGGTGGGTGAGTTTGAGGATGGGCTTGCCGACGGTTCCGCACAGCCACACGACGGCTTTGCGGATGAGTTTCGGGGTCCAGTCGCAGGGGCCGACCAGCCACGGGGCAACCACGCGGGTCAGCAGGCTGCCCGCGGTCTCGTCCGCGAAGAAGCGGATGTGGTCGTGGTGCTGCAGCAGCGATGCCGGGCAGGACGGGCTCATTTCCCCCTCGACGACGGCCTTGACGGCCCGGGTCTTGCTCTCGCCCCAGGCCATCAGGACGATGCGTTTCGCGCTGAGCATCGTGCCGATGCCCATCGTGATGGCACTCTGCGGGGTGAGGGCGAGATCATTGCCGAAATGGGGGGCCTGGCGCTTGCGACTGCCGTAGGACAGGCGCACGGTCCGGGTGCGGGTCTTCTCGTTGCTGCCGGCCTCGTTGAAACCCACCTGTCCCTCTTCGCCGATGCCGATCACCAGCAGGTCCAGCCCCCGCGCCATCTTGTCGAACTCGGCGCAGTAGCGGGAGACTTCTTCCTGGGGGAGGGTCCCGTCGGGGATGTGGATGTTCTCGGGAAGGATGTCCACCCGGTCCAGCAGGGCCTCGTGCAGCCGGTGATTGCGGCTTTGGGACCCGTCGGCGGAAGCGGGATAGTATTCGTCGATGGAGACGACCTCCACCTGCTTGAAAGAGACTTCCCCGGCCTGGTAGCGGCGCGCGAGCTCTTCGTAAAGCAGCGTGGGCGTGGATCCGGTCGTGAGCCCCAGGCGGAAGAGGCATCCCGCTTCGCAACCCCGGATTGCCTCGACGATGAGGTCCGCCACGGCGACGGAGGCGGGGAGGGCCTCGGGATAGAGGTCGGTCCAGATTTTCTCGTAGTTGTGGAGGATGCCGCCCGGGAGGTTTTTCTCGATCAGGCCGCCTTCATAGGGGAGGGTGAATTTTTTGTTCATAACGGGACGCTCTTCTGAGACAAAGATAGTAATAAGATATGCAATTTTCGTATCTTTGTTAGGTATGATTCCTTTCCTGGACCAGGTGGCGCGGCATTATTTCGCCGCCGGGGAGGTGGAGCACCTGTGCTTCGTCGTCCCGAACCGGCGTGCCGCCGTATTTTTCCGCAAATATCTCGGGGCGTGCGTGGCAGGCTCCGGGCGGCCGCTGCGCGCACCGGAGGTCTATACGGTCAAGGATTTCTTCTGTGCGCTCACCGGCGGGAGCGAGACCGATCCGGTGCACCTGCTCCTCACCCTCTATGACTGCTACAAACCCCTCTATGAGGCCGGCGGCGCCCGGGCGGAGAGCCTGGACGAATTCATCTTCTGGGGCGGGGTGCTGCTCGCGGATTTCAACGACGTGGACAAATACCTGGTCGATCCCGGCAAGCTGTTCACCAACATCGCCGACTTTCGCGCCTTGCAGGACGACTTCTCCTATCTGGAGGAAGGGCAGGTGGAGGCCATCCGCTCCTTCCTCTCCCATTTCAAGACGGGCGGGGAGTACAAGGAGGAGTTCCGGCGCATCTGGGATCTGCTGCTGCCGCTTTACCGCTCTTTCAACGCCCGCCTGCGCGAGCAGGGGATGGCCTACGAGGGGATGGTCTACCGCTCGCTCGCGGAGCGCCTGCAGGATACGCCCGTGCTGGATCTGCTTCCGGAGCGCTTCGCCCGGGTGCGCAAGTTCGTTTTCGTGGGGTTGAACGCGCTGAATGAGTGCGAGAAACGCCTGATGCGCCGCCTGCGCGATGCCCGCCTGGCGGAGTTCTGCTGGGACTACGGCCCGGGCTGGATCGCCGATCCGCACAACAAGTCTTCGCTCTTCCTGTCGCAGAATGTGCTGGAGTTCCCGCAGGCCTTCGAGCCCGATCCGGAAGGCCTGGGCGTCCCGGAGATCCGGGTGCTGAGCGTGCCGTCCGGCGTGGGGCAGGCCAAACAGCTGCCCGCGCTGCTGGATTCCCTGGGCGCCGGGGGCATCGAGACGGCCGTGGTTCTGCCCGACGAGAGCCTCTTGATGCCCGTGCTGAATTCCCTGCCGGCGCAGATCCGGGACGTCAACGTGACGATGGGATACCCGATGTCGGGCAGTGCGCTGAGCGCCCTGATGGATGACGCGGCCGCCCTGCAGATGCACCTGCGCGAGAAGGACGGGCAGTGGTATTTCTACCACAAACAGGTCTGGTCCATCTTCTCCAACAGCATCTTCAAGACCCTTGCGGGGGACGAGGAACGGAAGCGCTGCGCCAAGATCCGCAAGGATGCCCGCTATTATATCCCGCAAGCCGAACTCGCCGGCCTGCCGCTGTTCGACGCGATTTTCCAGGCGGTGGTCCGCACCCCCGCCGAGGCCGACGCACGGCAGATCCGCGCGCTGGAGGACTACCAGCTGGGCCTGCTGAGCCATCTGGGCGTCGCCCTGCGCGGCCGGAGCGAGATGGCCCTGGAACTCGATTTCGTGCGGGAGTACTACCTCTCGGTGGGGCGCCTGCGTGAATGTGAACTGGCGGTGCTGCCCGCCACCTATTTCCGCCTGCTGGCCAAACTGCTGGGCGCCGCCACGGTCCCGTTCCGGGGCGAGCCGCTCAAGGGCCTGCAGATCATGGGGCCGCTGGAGACCCGTGCCCTGGACTTCGACAACCTGGTCCTGCTGAGCTGCAACGAGGGCGTCTTCCCGCACCGCAGCGTGTCGGCTTCCTTCGTCCCCGCGGAGTTGCGGCGCGGCTTCGGCCTGCCGACCTACGAATACCAGGATGCCGTCTGGGCCTATTATTTCTACCGGATGATTCGGCGCGCCTCGCAGGTGTGGCTGCTCTATGATTCCCGTACGGAAGGGGTCAGGAGCGGGGAGGAGAGCCGCTATATCAAGCAGCTGGAACTGCATTTCGGCGTCCCCGTGGCCCGCTACGCCCTGCGTGCGGAGATCTCTGCGCCCGCTGAGGAGGAGGCGGTGGAGAAGACGGAGGAGCATCTGCGCATCCTGCGGGAGAAATACCTCTCCGCCTCCGCCCTGCAGGCCTACCTCGCCTGTCCGGCCCGTTTCTACTACGGGACCGTCTGCGGGCTCAAGGAACAGGAGGAGGTGTCCGAGTCGCTGGAAGCCAACGATATCGGCAATGTCTTCCACAAGACGATGCAGGACCTCTATACCGTACCCTCCGGCCGGGTGAACCGGGCGTATCTGCGCTCCCTGCTCAAGGGACCGCGCATTGCCGAACGGGTCCGTTTCCGCATCCTGGAGGCGCTGAACACCTTCGAGTTGCGCGGGCGCAATATTGTCTATGAGGACCTGGTGATCCGCTATGTCCGCAAGGCGGTCCAGCGCGACCTCGAGCTGCTGGAGCACGAGCAGAGCGAGGCTTTCGAGATCCTCGGGCTCGAACTGCGCCGGGAGATGGAGATCGACGGTTTCCGCTTCATCGGCTTCATCGACCGGCTGGACCGGCTCCGCCCCGGCGAGATCCGCGTGGTGGATTACAAGACCGGCCGGGTGTCCGACGAGGATTTCCTCATTACCGAGGAGAATGCCGAAGCGGTGGTGGAAGCGCTTTTCGGGGTGGACGAGACAGCCCGTCCCAAGATCGCCCTCCAGCTGTATCTGTACGACCGCCTCGCCGCCCCCGATGCGGCGCGCCTGGGCGGGCGGATTGTCAATTCGGTCTACCAGACCTCGCGGCTGTTCGTGCACGAGGTGGAGCACGTGGCCCTGAACGAGCGTTTCCTCGCCCTGATGGAGGAGCGGCTCCGCGCGCTGCTCGCGGAGATCGCCGACCCGGAGGTCCCGTTCCGGCGCTGCGCCGACCCGAAGACCTGCGAATGGTGTGACTTCAAAAACATCTGCGGCCGATGAAGATACTCAAAGCGAGCGCCGGCTCGGGCAAAACCTACCGGCTGTCCAAGACCTACATCGACCTGCTGCTCGGCAGCCGGGAGAAGGATGCCTGGCGCCACATCCTGGCCGTGACCTTCACCAACAAGGCCACCGCCGAGATGAAGGCGCGCATCCTGCGCGACCTGTCGGCCCTCTCGGAGAGCGATCCGCGGGCCGCCGAACTGCTGCCGGAGCTGCTCCACGACTACGGCGCCTTCGCCGTCAGTACCATCGACCGCTTCTTCCAGCAGGCGCTCAAGGCCTTCTCCCGCGAGATCGGCCAGTTCGCCGACTACCAGATCGAACTGGACAAGGATGCGCTGATCTCCGAATCGATGGACCGCATCCTGGATTCGCTGACGGAAGACCGGGTGGAACTCCTCGCCTGGATACGCGCCAGCCTCTCCGACACCCTGGAGCAGGGCCGGCGCTACCACATCGACGAGGGCCTGCTCGAGATCGGCCGCCTGCTCGGAGGCGATGAGCACCGCACGCTCGCGGAGCGCTGCGGGATCGACGACGTCGAGGCCTTCTCCCAGAAGCGCCTGGCGATGATACGGGAGCGCTGCCGCGCCGTAATCAAGGATTTCACGGACCAGGCGAAGGCCCTGGGCTTCCCGGTGGAGACGGGGGTGCGCATCAGCCCGAAGAACAAAAAGACCCTGATCAAGAACACCCCGGGCCTGCCGGAACTCTTCGAAGATCCCTACCGCCTCTACAACACGGCCCTGATTCTGGATTCACTCATCTTCCGGCTGGGTTTCGCGGGGGAATTCTACCGCACCTTCGCGGAACTGCTCAAGGAGAAGAACGTGATGTGCCTGGACGAATCCAATACGATCCTGCGCAAGATCATCGGCGGCTCCGACGCCCCCTTCGTCTATGAGAAACTGGGCGTACGCTATGCCCATTTCCTGCTGGACGAATTCCAGGACACTTCCCACATCCAGTGGGAGAATTTCCTGCCGCTGCTCGCCGAGAGCGAGGCCGGAGCCGGGGGCAACCTCATCGTGGGCGATGTCAAGCAGAGCATCTACCGTTTCCGCGATTCCGACTGGGAATTGCTCGGATCGCAGGTGCAGCAGGCCTTCCCGCAGGCGGAGGTGGAGCCGATGCAGGGCAACTGGCGCAGCACCCGCACGGTGGTCGGCTTCAACAACCGCTTCTTTACCTATGCCGCCGCGCAGCTGGGGCTCTCGGACATCTATGCCGATGTCTGCCAGGAAGTTAAAAAAAACGATCCGCAGCCTGGGTCGGTCCGGATCGATTTCTGCGACGACCAGCTCGCCGCCACCCTCGACTCCGTCCTGGAGGCCCGCGCGGCCGGGGCGCAATGGGGCGACATCGCCATCCTGGTGCGCAACAAGAAAGAAGGCGCCGCCATCGCGTCGTACCTGATCGGGCAGGACATTCCCGTGATCTCGGACGACTCGCTGCTGCTCAAGTCCTCTCCCGCCGTGCGGCGCCTGGTCTCGCTGCTGAGCTGCTATGAGAATCCGGACGACACCGTCGGGCGCTTCCTCGCGGATTCGATGCAGATGGAGTTCCCCTCGGAGTATCATTCGCTGGTGGATTTCTGCGAGCAGTTGCTGCGCACGATGTATGAGCGGGATCCGGGCCTGTTCGAGGGGCAGGTGCTCTTCATCCAGGCCTTTATGGACGACCTGCTCGCCTGGGTGCAGGTCAACGGCAACAACCTCCGCTACTACCTCAAGCATTGGGACGAGAAGGACCTGTTCATCGGTTCGCCGGAGAATTCCGATTCCGTGCGCATCCTCACCATCCACAAGTCCAAGGGACTCGAGTTCCCCTATCTGATCTTCCCCTTCGCCGAGAAGGTCGATCTCTACAAACGCGGCGTGCACTGGTGCTACCTGGATGCGGCCGGAACGCCCCTGGGCGCGGAGGTCTCTGGGATCTATCCCGTGGAACTGAGCAGCCAGGCCGAGGAGAGCCTGTTCTCCGGGGCCGTCTCGCGGGAGCGGCGCCTGCAGCTGGTGGACAACCTCAATCTCTTCTACGTAGCCCTGACCCGCGCGGAGAAGAGCCTGCACGTCATTGCGCGGCAACCTTCCAATACCTGCCGCAAGAATGTCGCGAAGGGCAAACCCAGCTGGGGCAACTTCTCCGAACTGCTCTACGCCTTCATCAAGGAGGACAATTTCTCCGCCGGCGCGCCGTATGACTTTACCCGGCTGGAGCGCAAGACGGCTGCCCGGGAGCAGGCGTTCCCGGGCAGCTATCCCGTCATCCCCCTGGACGGGCGGCTCACGCCTTCGCAGGAGGCGGATGATTTCTTCAGCGAGGACGGCACGGCGGGCCTCGAGGCTTCCCCGCGCCTGCGGGGTATCGTGCTGCACGACATCCTCGCCGGGGTCGAACTGCCTTCCGGACTCGATGCCGCGGTGGACGCCGCGGTCCGGGACGGCCGGCTGGATGCCGCGGGAGGCGAACGGACGCGCACCCTGCTGCGCGAACGGATGGCCGCCCATCCCGACTGGTTCCCCGCAGAGCGGACCGATGGGCTGGAAATCCGCAATGAGCAGGCCATCTTCGATGCCGACGGGACCGAGCGGCGGCCCGACCGGGTGGTCATCCGGGGGCGGCAGGCCGTCATCATTGACTTCAAGTTCGGCCGCGAAGAGGAGTCCTACCGTTATCAGCTGCGGCGCTACGCCCGCCTCTACCGCCAGCTTGGCTACGAGGTCGCGGGCGCCTGGATCTGGTATGTAGGCACGGACGAGGCCGTGCCGGTGCTCTAGATTGGCATAGTATTTTCAAGAGAGACGAGTATGATGAGAAAATGGATCATATCCCTCCTGGTTCTGCTGCCGCTTTCGGCGGCCGCCCAGAACCCGCAGATCGCCGAGATTGCGGCGCATCTGGAGACCAGTCGCGTCAGCCTCCGCTACGACTGCACTTTCACGCAGGACGCACCCGTGAAGCTCTCCGGCACCCTGCTCATCCAGGGCAGCGGCTACCTGGCCAAGGGCAATGGGATGGAGATCTACTGCGACGGGCAGACCCGCTGGACCGTCGATCCGGCGGCGAAAGAAGTCTATATCGAGCCGGCCGAGGGCCTGGAAGAGCTGATGGCCTACCAGGAGAACCTCAGTGAGCTCGTCCTCTCCGAGGTCCGCTACCTCCCGCTCTCGGAGGAAGAGGCGCCTTTCCGCTTCGATACCGCTTCCCTCGGGGCCGAATGGGTCGTCACCGACCTTCGCTAGCCCCTTGCGGGGAAGCAAAAGATTTCGCATCTTTGTAATATGAACAAACCGTTAGTCTTTCTCTTGGCGGCGCTCTGCCTGGGCGCGGCCGTTCCTGCGAAGGCGCAGATCGTCTATATTCCGGAAGATGTGCATTTCCAGGCGCCCCGGGTGCCGGAGTTTATCGAGTTCGCCGGCGAGACGATCCGTTTCGACCGTCCCGACCTCTATGAGCGGATGGACCGCGAACTCATCACCTTCACCTACTCCCACACCAACTCCACCCTGATGCTCAAGCGCTCGGAGCGCATCTTCAGCCAGATCGTCCCCATCCTGCGCCAGCAGGGCGTGCCGGAGGACCTGAAATACCTGATGGCCATCGAGAGCAACCTGGATCCCAAGGCCTATTCCACGGCCGGGGCGGCGGGGCTGTGGCAGTTCATGCGGGCTACGGGCCAGGGCTACGGCCTGGAGGTAGGCACCGAGGTGGACGAGCGCTACAACATCGAGAAGGCGACCATCGCTGCCTGCAAATATCTCAAGGAGGCCTATGCCAAGTACGGTGACTGGATGACGGTGGCGGCCAGCTACAATGCCGGACAGGGCGGCATCTCCAAGCGTCTGACCGATCAGCGGCAGAAGCGCGCGATGGACCTGCTCCTCGCCACGGAGACCTCCCGCTATATGTTCCGTATCCTGACGGCTAAGTATTTCTTCGAGAATCCCGAGGCTTTCGGCTTCCACCTGGAGGACGAGGACATCTATCCTTACCTGCCCCCGCGCGAGACGGTGACCGTCAGCGGCCCCATCGCCAATCTCACGGACTTTGCCGAAGAGCACGGCACTACCTATTTCCACCTCAAAGAAGCCAACCTCTGGCTCCGCGGCGACAAACTCACCAACAAAGCCGGAAAGACCTACAAAATCATCATCCCCACTACCTCTTACTAGGACCGGGCGGGAAGACCGCTCCTCCGGCTCGGCGTCCATCCTCGCTCCCCGCAAGCGGCGACCGGATCCGGCGGGGCGGATCCTGCTGCGGCTGAGCTTTCGCCGGAGGCCGGTCTTCCCGTCCCGGTGATGCAAGAGCAGGAGCGGTCTTCCCGGACGGGAAAAATAGCAGGAGGCACCCTGTTTCGGGGTGCCTCCTGTTGTATCGGGGTGTCTTGTTAGCGGTGCAGGAATGCGTCGAGGATGGGCTGGAGGGATTCCAGATCGGTGATCTGGACCTGGCGGGGCTTGGAACCCTCCTGCGGGCCGACGATGCCCGCGGCTTCCAGCTGATCCATTACCCGGCCGGCCTTGGCATAACCCATTCCGAGTTTGCGCTGCAGGTCGGAGGTGGAGCCGCGCTGGCTGATGACCACCATCCGGGCGGCCTCTTCGAAGCGCTCGTCCACCTTGCTCATATCGACCATTCCGCCACCGCCTTCGCCCTCAGGTCCGGCCTCTTCGGGAGACGGGAGGTAGTAGGGCGTGTTGTAGCAGCGGCCGTAGCCGGTCTGCTCGCCGATGAAATTGGTCAGGGCCTCGATCTCCCGGCCGTCGATGTAGCCGCACTGGATGCGCTCGGACTCGATGCCGGCGGAGAAGAGCATATCGCCGCGGCCGATGAGCTTCTCGGCGCCGGGGGCGTCGAGGATGGTGGTGGAGTCCACGCGGGAGGCCACGCGGAAGGCGATGCGCATCGGGAAGTTGCTCTTGATAATGCCGGAGATTACGTCCACGGAGGGACGCTGGGTGGCCAGGATCACGTGCAGGCCCGCGGCGCGGCCTTTCTGCGCGAGGCGGATGATGGAGTTGGTGATGCTCCGGCTGGCGGCGCGGGCTTCCGGGGCGGCGCCGGTGGTCATCGTGAGGTCGGCATATTCGTCCACCACGACCACGAGGTAGGGGAGGAAGCGGTGGCCGTGGTCCGGCCGCAGCTTGCGCTCCTTGTATTTCTCGTTGTAGAGGGTGATCTTGTTGACACCGGCCTTGCTGAGCAGTTCGTAGCGGTCGTCCATCTCGGTGCACAGGGAGCGCAGGATCTTCTCGGCGTCCTTGGGCCGCTTGACGATGGCGTTGGCACGCTCGTCCTCGTCGTCGGCTGCGTCGGGCAGCACGGCCAGGTAGTGCTTGAGCAGCGACCCGTAGGAGGAGAACTCGACCATCTTGGGGTCGATGAACACGAATTTCAGCTCGGAAGGGTGCTTGCTGTAGAGCAGCGAGGACACGATCACATTGAGGCCCACGGACTTACCCTGCTTGGTGGCACCGGCGATGAGCAGGTGCGGGGCGTCGGCGAGGTCGAATACGCGGACTTTTTGGGTGATGGTGTAGCCGATGGCCACGGGAAGGTCGTACTTGCTGTTCCGGAAAGCCTCGTCGTTGAGCAGGGCCTTGAGCGGCACGATGGAAGAGAAGTCGTTGGCGACTTCGATGCCGACGGAGTCGGAGAGTGTAATCACGCGCACGCCCTTGGCGTTGAGCGAGAGGGCGATGTCCTCCTGGAGCTTCTTGATGTCCGCAATCTTGACGCCGGGGGCGGGATAGACCTTGTAGAGGGTTACGGTCGGACCTACGATGGCCTTGACGTCGTTGACCTGGATCTTGTAATTGGCGAGGGCCGCGCGGATCTTGTTGTTGTTGCGCGTGAGCTCCTCGGTGGACACTTCACGCCGGCCGCTGGCATAGTTTTCCAGCAGATCCAGCGACGGGAACTTGTATTTCGGCAGGCCGTCCGGCGGGTCGAGGCGGTTGTCGATGGGCTTGAGGTCCTCGATGTTCTCGGTCTCGAGACCGTTGTCTTCGACAATCTCGAAGCTGCCCTCTCCGGGCTCCGGCTCGGGTTTGGGCTCCGCGGGCTTCTCGCTCTTGGGTTTCTCGGGCTTTTTGACTTCCGGGACGGGCGGGGCGGGCTTGACCGGCTTCTCGACCAGCGGGACGACCGGCTGCACGACCTGTGGTTTCTCGTCCTCGACGAGCGGCTTCTCCTTTTTCTGCCCGAGCGAAGCGAACCAGGTGTTGAAGCGCCGGGAGGCGAAGAACAGGTAGGCGGCGAGCAGGATCAGCACGAACAGACCGGTGACCACTTTCCCGAACAGATTCTCCGCCCAGCCTACGACGGAGGCTCCGCAGCGACCGCCGAGGCCGCCTCCGAAGACGGTGTCCAGCCCCGTCAGGCTTCCGATCCAGGCGAGCAGCAGGGAGGCGATGAAGGCGCCGAACAAGGCGATGAGCGTGGTCTTGAGCAGGGAATTGATCCAGCGGCGGGCGAGCAGGCGCACCGCCACCGCCGCGAGGATGATCAGCAGGGCGAAACTGCCCAGGCCGAAGAGGTCGCAGACCAGCAGGTGTCCGGTCCGGAAGCCGAGTTTGCCGGCGGCGTTGCCCACGGAGCGGGCGGCGTCCATCCCGGCAGGGTCCCCCAGCAGGCTCAGGTCCTCTTTCCAGTGAAAGAGGTAGGAGAAGGTGGCGATGAAGATGAAGAGAGTCAGCGCGGCGACGCAGAGCCCCGCGATGCGGACGGCCGAGGTCCGCTCTTCCTCATCCCAGGTTTTCCAAATGCGGAATCTCATTTCTTCTTAAAAGATCTCTTGTAGTTCTTGTGCTGGCGATTGCGCTGGCCGCCCGGCTGGCCCACGTTGATGCCCATTCCCGGACGGGAGAAATTGGCATCGCCCGCGATCTTGCTCAGGCTGATCCCCTCGGGGACCTTGAGCCGGTAGTCGGAGAGCTTCTCGATGTCGGCGAATATGGTCTCGTCGGCCACGCTGTCCTTGTTCCAGATGAGGTATTGCTGGCGCATGTAGATGGCCAGGGAGCGGATCAGTTCGGTCTTGACCTCGCCGTCGGGCTGCTCGATCAGCAGGCCGATGATGCTCTCGATGTTGCGGCCGTAGTGGAAAGCCTTGATACGGGTGCCCTTCATCGGGATGGGCACGGGCTCGGTGGTGAAGGTCTCGGGGACGGGGCAGGGATAGGGCGAATCGACATCCAGGTCGTAGCCGGCGATCATATAGAGGTGGTCCCAGAGCTTCTGCTCGAAGTTGTCCTGGGCGTGTACCTGCGGGTTGAGGAGCTCCATCACCTTGACCACGGCGCGGGCCTGCTCGGTGCGCTTGGCCTTGTCGGGGATGGCCTTGAGCTGCTCGACCATCTTGAGGACGTTGCGACCGTATTCGGGCATCGTGAGCGGTTCGCGGGAGGTGTTGTAGTCCAATGTATGGGAAAATTCGCTTGGATCCATAGTCATAACAGAAAAGATAGAGGACAAATATAATGATTTTCGCGGAAATCCCCTCATCTCGCCTGCGCGGCGAATCCTTCCGACATCCAGGTGGAGGATCCCGTGATGAGGTAGCCTTCGATTTCCGGGCGGGATTCGATCAGCGCGCGCGCCTGCTCCGGCCCCAGGACCATGCAGGCGGTCGCCAGGGCGTCGGCCTCCGCCGCCGTGGGAGCGACGATGGTGGCGCTGAGCAGGTCGTGGGTCACCGGATAGCCGGTGCGCGGATCGATGGTATGGGCGTATTTGCGGCCGTCGCGGATGTAGAATTTGCGGTAGTTGCCGGAGGTGACGATCCCGCAGGCGCCTCCGTCGGACTGCCATATGCTCCGGATGTCGCTCCCGGGCGTGGCGTTGTCGTCCGACGGATTGTCCACGCCGATGGTCCAGCCCGCGCCGGCGGGGTTGACCCCTTCGCAGAAGATCTCCCCGATGTCCACGAGCATGTTGTGCACGCCGATCGCGTGGAGGTAGTCCGCGACCACGTCGCAGGTGTAGCCCTGGGCGATGGCATTGAAATTCAGAACTTTCTCCTCCCGGCAGGCGGCCAGGGCCTCGGCGATGCGCGCCGGGTCGGGCAGGCTGTCTGCGGTGAAGCCGAAGCCCCAGATGTCGAAGAGCGGGGCGGCAGACACGTCGAAGGCGCCTCCGGTCTCGGATTTATAGCGCTCCGACAGGGCCCGGACCTCGGTGAAGAAGCGGTCGGGCTCGATCTCCTCGCCTGCGTTGAAGTGGGTCAGCAGGGAGTTCTTGTTGTATCCGGACAGGCTGAAGTCGATCCCGTTCAGCAGGGAGTCGATGGCCCGGGCGATCTCCTTCGGCGGCGTGCGGACGCCGCGCAGGTCGGCCTTGACGGTGTAGGTACCTCCCTGGGCGTAGCCGTTGAAAACGGCATAGCCCGGGTTCCGGCAGCCCCAGAGCAGACAGATGAGAATCAGAAGGGGAAAAAAACGCTTGGGATTCATCGCTTCGGCAAAGTATTTGCACAAAGTTAGCGGTTTTTCGCGCAAATTTGCGCATATTTGCAAATTGTAACAGTAGAAAGTATGAAGTTGTTCAGATGCTTGCTCCCTGTAGCGCTGGTCCTCGCCGGCGCACTGTCGCAGGGGTGCAAAAAAGAGACTGATCCTGAATATAGTTCTTTGACGGGGGCTCTGTCCCTGTCAATGCCGGCCTATGTGGAACCCGGTTATACCAAGACCTTCATGATCGATACCCTGATGAGGGTGTCCCGCCCGGACGGCGGCACCGTCGGCTATCGTTTCTACGATTCCTATACAGGTAAGTACGATACCCTCGTCACGGCCAGCGGCCAGATCTTGAAGCATCATTACACGTTCACCGCGGGTGAGAAACTCGATTCCCACAACCTCAGCCTCACGGCTTTCGTCCCCGACGGTGTCTACTACTACAGCACCTCCGCTTATTGCACTTATACGATCGTCAAGCCCGGGGTGACTCCGGACAGTTCCATTACGGGTTTCGATGTCTCGATGTTCAGCCTCACCGACCCCCGCGACAACAAGAGTTACTACATCATCAAAGCCGGCGACCGCGACTGGATGCGCCAGAACCTCGCCTGGGAGGGTGCGGGCAGGCCTTTCCAACTTTGCTCCGCGATGACGGATGTCTTCGGACGCTATTACACCTGGGAGGAGGCGCAGACCGCCTGCCCGCCCGGCTGGCACCTGCCTTCGGATGCGGACTGGACGGCTCTCAAGGAGGGCGCCACCGCCGGCCGGGACATTCCCGCCCTGGCGGGAGAGGTGATGGGCGACCTGTATTTCAACGGCACGAAGATGTGGGAATACTGGCGGGATGTCAAGATCACCGACAAGCACAAGCTTTCGATGATTCCGGTCGGCTATGCTACGGTCGCGGACAAGGATTACGACTTTCAGGGCATCTATTCCTATGCCGCGTTCTGGACCTCGGACGAGTCCGACGGAATGGGGGTCTGCCGCTATATCTACCAGGACAAGGACATCGTCTATCGCGGCCGGGCATCCAAGACGGACTTCGCTGCATCGGTGCGCTGCGTCAGGTAACGCCGGCGACCGTCTCCAGGAAAGTAAGCAAGGTCTGGCCGAGGAAATCGGCCAGATTTTTTATGCTTTCCGGGCAGGCGTGCAGCAGGGAGGGGAGGGCACAGAGGATGAACCCTTCCGTCAGCGGAAGCGCGCAGAGGTTGGTCAGCAGGAAATGCCGGGGGAAGCTGTGGAAGCGGATCCATACGAGCGGGGCGGTGAAGACCTGGCAGGACAGGGTCAGGGCCGCCGCGCTCCAGAGGCGGCGCAGCGGGTCCCAGCGCGAACTGGGCGGATACCAGGCCTCGAGCCGGGGGAAGATCAGCACGATGCCCAGCATGGCGAGGTAGGAAAGCTGGAAGCCCAGACTCCCCACCACCCCGGGAGAGGCGGCCAGCTGGATCGTCAGGGCCGCGCAGAAGATGTTGACCGGGCGTCTGCGCCGGCCGCTCAGCAGGCGGGAGAGTTCGTTGAAAAGTATAAAGAGGAATGCGCGCACGAGCGAGGGCGAAGCCCCGGTCATCGCCAGGTAGAAAGCGGCCGCCGCGACGCTCAGTCCGCTGCGCAGGACCGTGGCCGCGCGGCTGCGGCCCAGCGGGGCGAGCAGGAGCTGCAGGATGCCGTAGAGGATGCCCAGGTGCAGGCCCGAGAGGGCCAGGATGTGGGAGGCGCCGGCCGCGCGGAAGGCTGCCACGGTCGCACGGTCCAGGTCTTCGCGGTGTCCGGCCAGCAGGGCCTTGAGCAGGGCGGCCGTCCCCTCGTGGCGGAAACCTGCCCCATCGATTGCGCGCAGCAGGGCTCCCGCAGCCCGCTCCGCGAGCGCGCTGTCCGGGCCCGGAGGCGGTCCGAGCGCAGCCGCAGCGGCCCCGCCGGACAGACCCAGCAGGAAGAACAGCGCCAGGGCGGCCCCGAAGCGTTCTCCCCGGCCGGTGAAGACCCACAGCAGCCCCGCCGCAGCGAGACAGGCTCCCGCGGCCAGCGCGTATGGCATATCGCCCCCGGGCGGCACCAGCGCCGCCGTGACCACTCCTGCTGAAAAAGGGATTGAAATCGCCACGATATCTTTCTCCACGACCATTTCAATCGAATTTTTGCCAAAATACGCAATATTTCGTAAATTTGCATGATTAGCCAATAAAACAATTCCATCAATATGATTATCCTTGTTATCAACTGCGGCAGTTCTTCCGTGAAGTACCAGCTTCTCGACATGAAGAACGACGATGTCTTTGATCTGCTGGCCAAGGGCCTGGTCGAGAAGATTGGCCTGCCCGACGGCTGCCTTACCCACAAACCGACCGGCAAAGAGCCCTACACGGTCACCCAGCCCATTCCCGACCACAAGGTCGGTATGAAACTCGTCCTCGACGCGCTCGTGGACCCGGATCACGGCGTGCTCTCTAGCTTCGACGATATCGAGGCGGTCGGCCACCGTATCGTGCAAGGTGCGGACTTCTTCTCCGGGAGCACCCTCGTGGACGACGATGTCCTCAAGAAGATCGAGATCTGCTGCGATTTCGCTCCGCTCCACAACCCGGCCCACCTGCTCGGCATCCGCGCCATTTCGCACGTGCTTCCGGAGGTGCCCCAGGTCGTGACCTTCGACACCGCTTTCCACCAGACGATGGAGCCGTATGCCTATATGTACGCCCTGCCGTATGAGTATTACCAGAAGTACCGCGTCCGCCGCTACGGCGCCCACGGCACCTCCCACCAGTATGTCTCCCAGCGCGGCGCCAAGCTCGCCGGCCTGGACCTCGCGCACTCCAAGATCATCACCTGCCACCTGGGCAACGGGAGCAGCGTGACCGCCATCAAGGACGGCAAGGTCGTGGACACCTCGATGGGCTTCACCCCGCTCGAGGGTATGATTATGGGAACCCGCTGCGGCAACATCGACGCCAACATCGTCCCCTACATCATGAAGAAGGAGAACCTCACTCCGGACGAGATGACCACGGTGATGAACAAGAAGAGCGGCTTCCTCGGCCTGTCCGGGAAGAGCTCCGACCTGCGCGACATGGACGCTGCCGCCCGCGCCGGCGATCCGCGTGCCAAGATCGTGCTCAAGAAGCTCACGTTCGACACCATCAAGAACGTGGGTGCCTTCATCGCCGAGATGAACGGCGTGGACCTGATCGTCTTCACCGCCGGCATCGGCGAGAACAACCCCCGCCTGCGCCGCCACGTCTGCGAGAATCTCTCCTATATGGGTGTCAAGATCGACGCCGACCTGAACGAGACCGCCCGCAGCAGCGAGACCATCCTCTCCCTGCCGGAATCCACGGTCAAGGTGGCCCTCATCCCGACCAACGAAGAGCTGGTGATCGCCCGCGACACGATGCACATCGTCTCCGAACTCGACAACTAATATCATTCATATGTCCCTCATTGAACAGATCATTGCGCGTGCCCAGTCCAACAAGCAGCGCATCGTGCTCCCGGAGTCCTTCGAGGAGCGTACCATCACGGCGGCCGACCGCGCCATCGCCGACGGCCTCGCCGACATCATCCTCATCGGCAACCGGGACAAGGTTCTCGCCTATGCCGCCGAGCTCGGCCTTAAGAACATTGACAAGGCTACGATCGTCGATCCTGAGACCAGCGAGAAGACCGAGGAATATGCCCAGCTTCTCTTCCAGCTTCGCCAGAAGAAGGGTATGACCCTCGAAGTGGCTCGCAAGACCGTCCTGGATCCCCTCTATTTCGGCTGCCTGATCATCAAGAGCGGCGACGCCGACGGCCAGATCAGCGGTGCGCTCTCCACCACCGGCGAGACCCTCCGTCCGGCCCTCCAGATCATCAAGTGCGCCCCGGGCATCACCTGCGTGAGCGGTGCGATGCTGATGATCACCCAGACCCCGCAGTACGGTGAGAATGGCGTGCTGGTGATCGGCGACGTGGCCGTGACCCCCGCCCCGGATGCCCAGCAGTTGGCCCAGATCGCCGTCTGCACGGCGCAGACCGCCAAGAGCGTTGCCGGGTTCAAGGAGCCCCGCGTGGCGATGCTGTCCTTCTCGACCAAGGGTTCCGCCAAGCACGAGGTCGTGGACAAGGTGGTCGAGGCGACCGCCCTCGCCAAGGAGCTCAATCCCGAGCTGAAGATCGACGGCGAACTCCAGGCGGATGCCGCCCTGGTGCCGTCCGTGGGCAAGAAGAAGGCCCCCGGCTCCGAGATCGCCGGTGCGGCCAACGTCCTGGTTTTCCCGAACCTCGAGGTCGGCAACATCGGCTACAAGTTGGTGCAGCGCCTGGGCCAGGCCGACGCCATCGGCCCCATCCTCCAGGGTATTGCCCGGCCGGTCAACGACCTCAGCCGCGGCTGCTCCGTGGACGATGTCTATAAGATGATCGCCATCACCGCCTGCCAGGCCATGGACGCCAAATAGGCTCTGCGGCTTTGAATAAAAAGGAGGATGACCCGTCGGGCCATCCTCCTTTTTTGTATACTTGCCTGTGTGATTACAATTGGTTGAGCGAGGCGCCGCGGCTGATGGTCTGGCGCTCGATGCGCAGGTTCGGTCCGGCTTTGTAGCGGCAGGTGGAACCGCCGGAGAGGGTGATGCTCAGGGACTCGCGGACATCGATCTCGGCGCGGGCGGCGCCGGACAGGCTGAGGTCGGCTGCTTTGACAGGAGCGCCCAGCAGGTCGAAGCGGACGCCGCCGGAAGCGTTGGCATTCAGGGCATCCAGGGAGCCGTCCATGCTGAAGTTGGCGGCGCCGGAGGCGCCCAGGTCCAGTTTGCTGATATGGCTCTGGAGTTTGAACTTGACGGCGCCGGACATCGTGATACTCGCTTCATCCACGGGCTCGCCTCCCGTATTCAGGTTGGCGCTGATGGCCCCGGACAGGGTCATGTGAAGATCGGTGAACGTTCCGTTGACATCGAATTTGGCTGCGCCGCTGGCGTGGAAGTCGGCTTCGGGGGCCTTCACGGAGAGACCCTGGACGGCGGTAGCGCCGCTGAGATCGAGCCGGAAGTTGAATCTCGGCGCGGAGAAAGCGCCCGTGGCGTTGAGCTTGGAGGCTCCCGACATATTCAGGCTCGAGAGCGAGGGCATAGCGACCCAGGCCCGGACCTCATCGTGCTTCAAGACCATCTCAACCTTCCGGCGGATATCCTTCGGCAACTCCTTGATGCCCAGCACCAGGTTGTCGCCTGCGACTTTCACGTCGAGGTAGGGGATGATGAAATCCGGAGCTTCCACCCGCACGGAGTAGTGGTCGGCCTGGGTTAGGGCCACCTGGTAGGTCCAGCTGACCTGCAGACCGTGGAATCCGCTCAGATTGAAGGTTTTGGTCTCCATTTTCACATCGGCGGGATCGGTATCAGCCGGCGTGGCGGAGAAGGCGGGAACGGCCAGCAGGGCCGTCGCGAGGAGGATAAGGAATCTTTTCATATCAGTGTTTTAATTTTAATTGTCGGGCACCGGCGAGCAATTCGCCGTAGTAGGCTTTAAGGATGCGGGCGCGCTGCCGGGACGGAAGCTCTTCGGGGAGCTGTTCGAAAAGGGGAATTTCCTCTTCGGTTATCTCCCGCAGGGCGGCGTCCCGTCCGGCGCTGTCCTCGGGAGGCAGGGCTTCGTAGAGACGGGCGACCTGGTCCATATAAGCGAGATAGATCTTCTGCGGATCGCGGCCGGTTCCCCGGAAAGGGTCGGCCGGGCGCAGGACCAGCACCAGGGCCAGGGCGGCGGCGAAGGCATAGGCCAGCACGCGCACGGGGCGGCGGCTCAGGCACGCGGTGAAGCGGTCCAGAACGGAAGGGCGCGGGGCCGCCTTCGCTTCGAGCCGGCTCAGGAAGCGCTCCTCGTGGCCGGGAGCGGGCTCCTGGGTGTCGAAGTCCGCGGCATGGGTGCGGATGTATTGTTCGAGCTCGTTCATATCGCTTGTTTCAACAGTTCTGCCAATTTGGCGCGTCCGCGGGAATAAAGCGAGCGGAGGGTCGTTTCCTTGCGCCCGGTCATCGCCGCGATCTCGCGGTAGTCCAGTCCTTCGATGAGTACCAGGTCCACCACCAGCCGGTAGGGCTCCGGGAGGCTGTCCATCGCCGCGCGGATCTGCACCACGTCGGGCAGCGCTCCGTCCAGGGTCTCTTCCACTCCGGCCATCTCCTGCTCCTGCCGTCCGTAGTCTTGCAGGAAGGCATCCCGCCGGTGGAGGCGGCGCAGCCGGTCGATGGCGGCGTGGATGCAGGTGCGGGCCAGCCAGGCGGACTCCTGCGCCGGAGAGGAGAAAGGACGGGAGGCGGTGACGAATTTCAAGATGGTGTCCTGCATCACTTCCTCCGCATCGAGGGGATTCCGAAGGATGCGCCAGGCGATGTTGTACAGCCGCCGGTGGTGCTCTTCATAGAATGCCGTGATCTCCTGTCGTGTCATTCCTGGACCTTTCTGACTATATAACGCAGAACGAACCGGATTGTTGCAGTCCGGTTCGTCTATTTTTCGAAGAAAGTGAAGTGCACGCGGCCGTAGACCTTTTCTTTTTTAAATAAAGGATGCTCCCGGAAGGAGTATTCGTCGCCGTGCTCCAGGATGAAGTAGCAGCCCGGATGGAGGAGATCCCGGGACAGGACCTTGTCCGGCAGGTCCTCCAGCCCTTCCAGGGCGTAGGGCGGATCTGCGAAGATGATATCGAATTTCTCGTGGCAGATGGGCAGGAAGTCGAAAACATTGGCGTGGACGGCCGTGACGGCGTCCAGCCCGAGCCGGGCGGCCTCGCGGCGGATGAAGGCGGCGTGTTCGCGGTTCATCTCCACGCAGTAGACCCGGCGTGCCCCGCGCGAGGCGAATTCATAAGCGATGGCGCCCGTGCCGCCGAAAAGGTCGAGCACCTGCAGGTCCTCGAACTCGTACTCGTTGTCCAGGACGTTGAACAGGCCCTCACGGGCGAAATCGGTCGTAGGCCGCGCCCCGTAGCCCATCGGGGGCAGGATGGGCTTGCCCTTGAGCCGTCCGCCGATGATTCTCATAGCACGACGACGGATTTGAAATAACGGTACAGGGACATCTCGTCCTCTTCTGCGAGCGGGGTGAGCCAGCAGACGGTGGAGATCTCGGGATTGAGCTGGAGCGTGTTCAGCGACAGGAACAGATAGTACTCCGCCGTGGTGAAATCCGGGGCGGGGAAACTGTTCGCGAGCAGCAGGCTCTTGCCCTGGGCCACCGCGACGAGGAGCCGCCCGCCGGCGAGACTGCAGAGGATCTTGTTGTATTCGGGGCAGTCCGGCAGCCGGGTCAGAAGACCGTAGATCCCGGGGGGATCAACGAGAACGCTGTCCCCGTCTGTTGCGTAGACGAGGACAGCGTCGTATTGCGGAATGGCAATGTGTCCGATGCGGTCCGTTTCCCGGATATCCGCGACTTCTGCGAGCGCTTCACGCGCCGAGGCAGGGTCGAAGAACTGGGAAGGGACGAGCGTGAACACTACTCCCAGTTACCTGCGTTGTTGTTCGGGGCGGTGATGGAACCGACCTGGAGACCTTCGTAGCGGTTGAGATCGCGGCTCTCAGCATTCAGGTTGATGATGAGCTGCCTGTCCATGCCCTTGAGCAGGGAGTTCCAGGGAACGCGGGCTTCGAAGAGGGGAACGGGCACGCCGGACACCATCTTGGTGGTAGCCTCCATCTGGACGGGCTCCTTGCCGGAGAACGGGATGAACTTGAGGGAGTCGATGTTGAAATCGGGACGGTTGTTGAAGAGGGTGTCGCGCACCGGGACCTTGGTGACGGTGGAGAAGACGACCTTCTTGCCGGCGGCATAAGCCTCCTGGAGCTTCGCGGTCAGCGCGTCGCCCTTGAGGTTCCGGTTGGCCTTCTTGATGGCCTCGGTGTTGACGACGGCCAGGGAGTCATCCAGGGAGCCGATCTGCATGACGATCTCCATTTCCCCGTTCTCATAGAACTGCTTGAGGGAGTCGACCGAGGAGTTGAATTTGCCGGTGACGGACTTGTAGGCCACCTGCAGGGTGCGGATGTCCTTGAGACGCTGAACGGCGACAGCCTGGCGGTTGGCTTTCTCCTTGTTGAAGTTGACCGGCTGCATGATGCTGCTATAAAGCAGGTAAACCAGGCCGACCGCGGCGGCAGCGAGGAGAATCTCGATGAGGATCTTAACTACTTTGTTCATTTTATCGGTTGTTTATTTGATATTCAAAGTCCCACAAAGTTATGAAATTGATTTATCAAATGCAATATTCTTATTAAATTTGCAGAAGTTTTTTTGGACCCTCAAGTGATGCTTTCATCCGTGGATATCCGGCGTCTGGAGACGTTTTTCGCCGAGGCGGAACGCGTCTGCATCGTCGTGCACACGCATCCGGATGGGGATGCGCTCGGCAGCGGGGCCGCCCTGCTGGCGTATCTGGGCGGGTGCCGCGGCCTGCAGGCCAGCCTGCTTCTGCCGGACCCGCCGGGAGCATACCTGGCGTTCCTGCTGCCGGAGAAGGACGTGCTCACCCTGCCCGGCGATGCCGCGCCCGCCCGGGAGCGTCTGGACGAATGTGACCTGCTCGTCTGCCTGGATATGAACGGCTTCTCCCGCGCCGGGGACCTGGAGGCGGACCTGCACGCCTGCAAGGCACGCAAAGTGCTGATCGACCATCATTTGAATCCGGACCTGCCGAGCTTCGATCTGGTCTTCAGCCAAGAGCGGATCTCCTCGGCGAGCGAGCTGCTCTACCAGGTGCTGCAGGCCCTTGGCGGAGAACTGCCCCTGCCGGTGCTGACCCCGCTGATGGCCGGAATGACCACCGATACCAACAACTTCGCCAACTCCGTCTATCCTTCCACCCTGCAGATGGCTTCCGAACTGCTGGCCGCCGGGGTGGACCGCGACGCGCTGCTCGACCGGCTCTACCACCGCTACCGCGAGAACCGGCTCCGCGCGATGGGGGCCTATCTGGACGAACTGCTGCACATCACCCCGGACGGGGTCGCCTATGCGGTGCTGGACCGCTCTTTCCTGGAGCGCTTCTCTCTGCAGGAAGGGGAGACCGAGGGCTTCGTCAACCTGCCCCTGGGCATCGACGGAGTGCGCCTGAGCGTCTTCCTGCGCGAGGCCGACGGCCATTTCCGCGTCTCGCTCCGCTCCAAGCGGGGGGTGCAGGCGAGCCGGCTTGCCGCGGAAGCCTTCCACGGCGGCGGCCACGAGTGTGCCGCAGGCGGCAAATTGTATTTCCCGGAAGATATCTCCGCCCCGGACCGTGCGGCGGACTACATAGAAACCAGGACGGCACGATTTATGCGGACTTCTGCGCCGTCCGAACAAGACTGATATGAGAAAAGCGATATTTTATTTCTGCCTGGCGGCGATGATCACCCTCTGCGGCTGCGCCAAGACCCCGAAAAGCGGTCTCAATGACGCGAACAAGCGTTATTTCGACGCCTGGATCAAGGTTCACCATCCGGATGCCCAGCGGACTTCCCTCGGTGCGTATGTGATTGAGACGGAGGCTGGTACGGGCCAGCAAGCTGGTGACTCGGATACCTATCCCTATGTGCGTCTGGACCTGGTGGAGCGCGATCTGGACGGCGCCATCAGCTATACCAACAACGAGGAGGTCGCCAAGCGTCTCGGCACCTACAAGGAGGGGAACTATTATGGACCCGAGGTCTGGACGCGCTTGAACGGAGCCCTTCCCGCCGGCATCGAGGAGGTTCTGTCCACCATGCGCGTGGGCGGAACGGCCAAATTCGTCGTACCCGGATGGCTGCTGACCTCCGACCGCTACGACACTGCGGAAGAGTATGTCGCAAAAGTGTCCGGGGGCAGCCCTACGATCTATGAGTTCACGCTCCGCGATGTCATCTCCGACATCGCGAAATGGGAGACCGATTCCATCGGCCGCTACCTGGCCGCGAACAATCTTCCCAAGTCCGTCGGCGATTCGCTCAAGTACGGTTACTACTACATCCGCACCGGCGAGCCTACATCCACCGATGAATTCCCCAACGACACCACGATCTACATCAACTACACCGGCCGCCTGCTCAACGGCACCGTCTTCGACACGACGGTCAAGGACACGGCGAAGTACTACGGCATCTACAACGCCTCCAAGACCTACGAACCCGTTTCCGTGGAGTGGTATTCTTCCGATGAAGATTATACCAAGATCCTGCTCGAGGAGAACGAGGTCGTCGACGGATTCGCCTATACGCTCTATCAGATGCGTGCCCATGAGAAGGGAATCGGCATCTTCTATTCCGCCCTGGGTTACAAGAACACCGGCTCCGGCGATGTCATTCCGGGCTATGCCCCGCTGCGCTTCGACATTGAAATCGTGGATGCTCCTTAGCGCTCTCTGATGGCGACGGTATCCGGAGCGGCGCCGACCGAGCTCGGCACCCGCAGAATAAGCACCCTGCTGAGACAGTACGCAGTCCCGGGCATCATCGCCCAGACTGCGGCTTCTTTGTATAATATGGTCGACAGCATCTACATCGGCCATATCCCCGGGGTGGGCTCGGCCGCCATCAGCGGCCTCGCCGTGACCTTCCCGCTGATGAACCTGTCCGTGGCGATGGGCACCCTGGTCGGGGTGGGCGCGATGACGCTCATTTCCGTGCTGCTGGGACAGAAGAACTACCAGGGAGCTCAGAAGGTGCTCTCCAACGTGCTGACGCTCAATGTGATCATCGGCGTCATCTTCTCGGCGGTGACCCTGTCCTTCCTGGATCCGATCCTGCGCTTTTTCGGCGCCAGCGACGTCACCCTGCCCTTCGCCCGGGATTATATGTTCATCATCCTGGCGGGCAATGTGTTCACGCATCTCTACCACGGCTTCAACGGCCTGATCCGGACCTCGGGGCATCCCAAGACGGCCATGGCCCTGACCCTGTTCACGGTCATCTCCAACGCCATCCTCGATCCGGTGTTCATCTTCGGCCTGGGCCTGGGTATCCGCGGGGCCGCGATGGCGACCATCCTCTGCCAGCTGGCCGCGCTGGCCTACACCTGGCGCTTCTTCTCGGACAAGCGCCGCCTGCTGCATTTCACCCGGCCGCTCTTCCGGCTGGACTGGCCCGTCGCGAAGCAGTCGCTCGCCATCGGCGTAGGACCCTTCCTGATGAATGTCGCGGCCTGCCTCGTGTCCCTGTTCATCAACCAGCAGCTGCGCAAATACGGCGGCGACCTGGCGATCGGGGCCTACGGCATCGTGAACCGCCTGACGATGCTCTTCCTGATGGTTTGCATGGGCTTCAACCAGGGCCTCCAGCCCATCGCGGGTTACAACTACGGCGCCCGGCAGTACAGCCGGGTACGGGAGGTCTTCATCCTGACGGCCAAATGGGAGGTGCTGGTCACGACCCTCTGTTTCCTGATGGCCGAACTGATCCCCCGCTCTGCGGTGGGCCTGTTCACCAACGATCCCGAACTCGTGGACCTGGCCGCCCACGGGCTGCGCATCATGAATTCCGGCTTCGCCCTGGTGGGCTTCGGGATGGCCACGGGCAATTTCTTCCAGTGCCTGGGGATGGTACGCAAATCCATCTTCCTGTCACTTTCGCGCCAGTTGCTCTTCCTGCTTCCGCTGATCTACACCCTGCCGCTCTGGCTCCGCGAGACGGGTGTCTGGATCAGTTTCCCGATTTCGGACATCCTCAACATCATCATCTCCGCCATCCTGATCATCCGGCTGTTCCGCAAGTTCGACCGGCTCAAGGACGGAGAGAATCCCGGCATCCTCGGCAGTACCATCCAATCCTGAACGGCTTATGGCCAAGAAGATCCTCATCAACATCGGGCGCCAGTTCGGCGCGGGCGGCAAGGGAGTCGCCCTGATCCTGGGCGAGCGCCTGGGCATCCCGGTCTATGACAACGAACTGTTGCAGAAGGCGGCGGAGGAGAGCGGGTTCAGCCCGGCCTTCTTCCGCAAGAGCGACGAGCGCCGGCGGCTGTGGCGTTTCGGGAGCCTGTTCGGCCTGAACCGGGCGAGCGCCTATGCCCCCTCGGGCATCGACGGCACGGAACTCTTCCGCTACCAGAGCGAGGCCATCCGGGACATCGCGCAGCAGGGGGATGCCATCTTCCTGGGGCGTGCCTCCGACTACGTGCTGCGGGATATGGAGTGCCTGGACGTGTTCATCTGCGCCCCCCTCGAGGACCGCGTGGCACGGGTGCGGGAGCGTACCGGGATGAGCGCGGAAGAGGCGGAGAAGTACATTCTCCGCAAAGAAAGGAACCGCGAGAATTACTATAATTTCTTTACCCTGGGGAACTGGGGCGTGGCGTCGAATTACGACCTCTGCCTCGACTCCTCGCGGCTCGGCCTGGAAGGCTGCGCCGATCTGATCATCGATTTCGGCCGCAAGGCCGGATTGATCCCTCCTATAGACTGAAATTGTGCCAATGCGGGCCGAAGCGCTCGAAGGCCTGGCGGTCGAGCATTTCCCGGTCGTCGGGGTGCGCGATGCCGATCAGCAGTTTGGCACGCTCCTGCAGGCTCTTGCCGTAGAGGTCCACGGCGCCGTATTCGGTCACGATCCAGTGGGCATCCGCCCGCGGCGTGACCACGCCGGCACCTGGATTGAGTTCGGCGACAATCTTGTTCTTGCCCTTGAGGGTGCGTGAGGCGAAGGCGGTGATGCTCTTGCCGCCCTCGGACATCGTGGCGCCCCGGACGAAATCGACCTGGCCGCCGGTGCCGCTGAAGATGCGCGTGCCGATGGAGTCGGCGCTGATCTGCCCGGTGAGGTCCACTTCCGTGGCGGAGTTGATGGCCCGCATCTTGGGATTCCGGCTGATGATCCAGGGATCGTTGACGTATTTGATGTCGCGCATCAGCACGTCCGGGTTGTGGTCGATGAAGGAATAGACCTCCTGCGAGCCGAGCAGGAAGGAGGCCACGACCTTGCCGGTGTCGATGCGCTTGTTGGCGCCGTCGATGACGCCCGCCTTGATGAGGCGCAGCAGTCCGTCGGCGAACATCTCGGTGTGCAGGCCCAGGTGCTTGTGGCCGCCGAGCTGGGCGGCGAGGGCGTTGGGCAGGGCTCCGATGCCCATCTGGATGCAGTCGCCGTCGTCCACCAGGGCCGCGCAGTTCTTGCCGATGAGCACCTCGGTGGGGGAGGGCTCCGCGAAATCGGCTGTCACCAGGGGCGTGTCGTCGCTGACGAGGTAGTCGAATTTCTCCAGGGGGATGAGGTCTCCGTAGGCGAAGGGGACGTTGGGGTTGACCACGCCGATCACGAGATCCGCGCTTTCGATCGCGGCCACGGAGCAGTCCACGGAGGTGCCGAGGCTCACGCGGCCCTGCTCGTCGGGCAGGGAAACGTTGACGAGGGCGGCGCCCAGTTTGATGAAGCCCTCGCGGTAGAGTTTCTGGCTCTCGCCCAGGTGGACCGGCAGGTAGTCGGCATAGCCGGCGTTGACGTTCTTCCGGACGTTGGGGCCTACGAAGAAGCCCTGCTCGAAGAAGATTCCCTCGTAGCGCGGCTCGCTGTAGGGAGCGGGTCCTTCCGTATGGAAATGGTGGAAACGCAGGCCGCGGACATCCCCGGCGTCTGCGCGGCGGCAGAGGGCCTGGATCAGGATGTGGGGCACGCTGGCGACGCTGCTCAGGTGCACGTGGCAGTTGGAGGGGATGTGGCTGACAGCCTCGTCGGCGGATACGAAGTGCAAGGGCTTCATCTCAATAAATATTGTTATTTTTGCAGCGCAAATGTAGCAAATAATTCCATGCATACCAAAGAAGAAAAACTCGCAGCCTTCGGAGCGCTGCTGGATACGATGGATACCTTGCGGGAAAAGTGTCCCTGGAATGCCGCCCAGACGATGGAAACCATCCGTCCGATGACGGAAGAGGAAGTCTATGAACTCAGTGATACGATCCTGAAGGGCGACCGCCCCGGGACCGCGAAGGAGATTGGCGACCTGCTCTATCACCTGGTCTTTTATGCGCGCATCGCCCAGGAAGAAGGCTCCTTCGACATCGCGGACTGCCTCGGAAAGGTGGTGGACAAAATGGTCTTCCGCCATCCGCACGTCTTCGGCCCGGAGGCCGGGAGGCCCACTTCCGCCAAGGAGATCGCCGATACCTGGGAGCTCGTCAAGGCCCGCGAGAAGGATGGCAACCGCACGGTGATGTCCGGCATCCCGGACGCGATGCCCGGGGTGCTCAAGGCCCTGTCGATGCAGGAGAAGGCGCGGGGCTGCGGCTTCGACTGGGAGCAGAAGGAAGATGTCTGGGACAAGGTCCGCGAGGAACTGGGCGAGGCGCGCGAGGCCTGCGGAGAGCAGGATCCCCGCCACATGGAAGAGGAATTCGGCGACCTGCTTTTCGCG
>JAEEVG010000028.1 GCA_016290835.1 Bacteroidales bacterium
TTTGTCCGCTCGCAGCGGGAGGCGCATCGCCCCGAAACCGAGCGCGGAGATCCGCTCGCCCTGGAAGTCGTGGTAGATCATTTTCGTTCGCTGTTCACGATGACATCGACTTCTTCCACCCCGAGCCGCACCTGCAGCCAGTTGCGGATGCGCAGACGGTCGGCTTCCTTGACCGACCGGGCAGTCTGGAGAATGGCTACGATGATCTCCTTGCCGCCCTGGTCGTCGGCCTGGACGCGCTGGCCGCGGGTGAGCGTGACACTGCGGATACCATCGTACTGGGCCGCGAGTTCCCGGGTGAGCAGCTCCGTGGGGAGCTCCCGGTTCTTGTATTTCTGAAGCTCGCCGGAGAGTTCCTGCAGCTTCTGTTCGAGTTCGTTGACCTGCTGGTTGTGGCCGTCGATGATGCCCCGGATGAGCTCCGACTCGGACAACTGCTCGAATTGGAAGGCGGCGTCTTCGTGGATGGTGATCTGGCTGCGGGTGATGCCGGCCTCTTCGGCTTCCAGGAAAAGCCGTTCACGGGAGATGGCTTCCATCTTTTCTCCTGCCATATACAGGTCGACCGTCGGGGGGTTGGCCTCCACGTCGGTTTTGTAGTCGTAGATATAGCTCTTGCCGAGATTCTTGTTCTGCTGGACGAGCCGCTCGACATTCCGCTGGAAATTGTTGTCCTGGATCATCTGGATGGCGGAGAGTACGCTCGGGACGAGCAGGGCGATGATGATGACGGCGCTCCAGCGGGTGTCGCGCCGGCGGCGGGCCTCATCCGCGGCGAAGGCGGAGGGGAAATGCAGGTATTTGACCGTGACCACGGTGGCCATGGTGATGAAGACGGTGTTGATGAGGAAGAGGTAGAAGGCGCCCAGGATGAAGCGGGGCTCCAGGTGGGCGATGCCGTAGCCGACGGTGCAGAGCGGGGGCATCAGGGCGGTGGCGATGGCCACGCCCGGAATCACGGTGCCGCCTCTTTCCCTGCGTGAATTCTCGAGGATGCCCGCAAAGCCGCCGAACAGGGCGATCAGCACGTCGTAGAGGGTCGGGTTGGTGCGGGCGAGCAACTCGGTCTGCTTCTCCAGCTGGAGAGGGGAAATCAGGTAGAATAGCGTGGAAGCCAGGATGCTGATGAGGACCATCACCACGAAATTCTTGACAGATTCCTTGACAAGGGCCGTGTCATTGGTGCCCAGGCCGAGGCCGAAGCCCAGGATCGGACCCATCACCGGGGAAATGAGCATCGCACCGATAATCACCGGGATAGAGTTGAGGTTGAGCCCCACCGAGGCGATGATGATGGCGCAGGCCAGGATGAAGACATTGGGTCCGCGGAAGGCAATTCCGGCACGGATGCGGGCCTCTGCGGCCTGCACATCCACGTGGTCCTTCATATTGACCAGCGAGCGGAAAAAGCGGGAGATTCTGTTCATTCCATTCTAACCTTCAAAGGACAAATATACTACAAAAATGCCGCGATGCAAAATTAGGGCAGGAAGTCGGGGTCCACGTAGTTCTGCAGGCTCGTGCAGACGCTCGCCGAAAAACGCATCGCCACGGGGACGAGCCGGGTCCAGTCTTCCTCCGACAGCTGCTCCAGGCGCTCCCGGGTAAAGCCTTCCCGGACCAGGGCGTAGAGGATGCCCGCATTGAAATTGTCCCCGGCCCCGATGGTGGAGAGGACCTCCGCCACGGGCGGGACGGGGAAGACGGCGTGCACCCCCGGCGAGAAGACGGTCGCCGGCTGTGCGCCCCGCGTGCAGATGTAGTTGGGGCAGAGCGGGGCGATGCGCTCCCGGTACGCCCGCTCGGGGTCGGTCTCGCCCCAGAGCGCTTCGATGTCCTCGTCCGAGGCGCGCACGATATCGCTCAAGGCGATGTTCTTTGCGACCGTCTCCGGGTCCGCCGGATGGTTCTTGCGGAAATTGATGTCGTAATAGACGATGGCGCCCGCCGCGCGCGCCTGCCGCGCCAGTTCGCGGGTCTGGGGTCCGGTGGCCGGGCTGACGGCGAAGAACGAGCCGAAGAGCATCAGGTCCTCCGCGCGGAAGGTGATCTGCGGGGTCCGGAAAGGCGGCAGGCCCTTGTCCCGGAAAAATTCATAGCGGGCGTTGTTGTCCGCGTCCAGCAGGGCCATCGAGACGGTGCTCTGCCCGTGGTCCCGCTGGATGCAGGCGGTCTCCAGCCGGTTCTGCCCCATGAAATCCGTGATGATGTCCGCCACGGGGTCGTCGCCGGTCTGGGAGGCCATCAGCAGCCGGACCGTGGGGTTCAGGCGCCCCGCGGTGCGGCCCAGGGACACCATGGCGTTGAAGACGGAGCCGCCGGGCACGGCCGCCTGCGGCTGGTTGTTCTTGAAAACGATGTCCAGCACCGTTTCTCCGATGCCGACGATCTTCCTTCCGGGGATGGGAATAGCGTTCATATTTGTTTCTTACCTTGGCGGCGCCACTCCGAGGGGGAGAGGCCGGTGCGTTTGTGGAACAGGCGGGAGAAGTAGTAGGGGTCCTCGATGCCGACCTTCTGGCAGATCTGGTTGACCCGCAGGTCGGTGGTCTCGAAGAGCTGCATCGCGTTCTGGATGCGGAGTTCCTGGAGGTAGGCGATGGGGGTCATGCCGGTGTGCTGCTTGAAGACGGCGTTGCAGCGGGCGGGGGAGAAGCCGGTGAAGCGGCAGAGGTCCTCCAGGCAGATGTGCTGCTCGAGGCGCTCCTGCATATAGTCGCGGCAGCGCTCGATGATGCCCAGGCCGCCGCCGAACTGCCGGGGCGTGAAGCCGGCCTGCAGGTAGCGGAAGGTCCCGAGGAAATGGTAGAGGGTGGCGCAGGCGTAGCGCAACTGCGCGTCGCCGAAACCGGTCTCGACGGCGAGGTAGAGTTCTTCGAAAAGGGAAGTGCGGCCCGTGACCCGGGCGTGGTCCGGGTCGGCCATCGAAAAGACCCGGTCGAGGCCGTCGGCGAAATAGGGGGCCAGTTCGCCTTTGAAATGCACCCAGTACAGGGTCCAGGGATCCTTCTCGTCGGCCCCATAGGCGTGGGGCTGCCCTGCGGGAATGATGAAAGATTGTCCGGGCCCCAGGACGTGGGTGCCGCCCCGGTACTCCACCCAGCCTTTGCCGTCCGTGCAATAGAGCAGGATCCACGCGTCGCAACCTTCCGGCCGCTGCCGGTAGTGATGCCGGGCGTGGGGGAAGTGCCCGATGTCGGTCAGGTAGAGCCGGGAGGTGAAAGGGTTGCTCCCCAGGGCCTCCGTGACGGGGGGCGGGAGTACGATCATCCGGCTGCCTGTAAATCCATCTTTAAGTCGAAGCATAGGTGTAAAGGTTATTGATAACCACAAATATAAGGAATTTCTCCGGAAGATGAAACAAAGATTTTATCCATCTTTTTTGTTACAAAGTCTATTCTTTTTGGCTTCCAGGAAGCGTAACTTTGCATAAACACTTGAATTATGACCACCTACAACAAAAGATTCATCTATTTCATCTGCCTCGTTTCCGCGATGGGCGGCCTGCTGTTCGGCTACGACTGGGTCGTGATCGGCGGGGCGGTCAAGTTCTATGAGCAATTCTTCGGCCTGGGCGGCAGCCCGGTCCTGCAGGGCATCGCCACGAGCGCGGCCCTGGTGGGCTGTATGTTCGGCGCCCTGACCGCCGGGGCCCTGGCCGATCGCTACGGCCGCAAGCCCCTGCTCGTCACCGCGGCCGTGCTCTTTACCCTGAGTGCCATCGCCACGGGCTTGTTCAACGTTTTCGGCTGGTTCTGCGCGGCCCGTCTGCTGGGCGGCGTGGGCATCGGCCTGGCGTCGGCCATTTCCCCGATGTACATCGCCGAGGTGTCGCCCGCGGACGTGCGCGGACGCCTGGTGAGCCTGAACCAGATGACCATCGTGCTGGGTATCCTGGCGGCGCAGATCGCCAACTGGGCCATTGCCCGGCCGGATATCGGCGGGCAGATCGATCCCTGGAATATCGAGATGGGCTGGAGATGGATGTTCTGGGCCGAGACCGTACCGGCCGCGGCCTTCCTGGTGATGGCCTTCTTCATCCCGGAGAGCCCGCGCTGGACGGCGCTGAAGGGGCTGCGCGAGCAAGCCCTCGCCGTGCTCGGGCGCATCGGCGGGCAGGCTTATGCCGAGAATGAACTGAGCGCCATTGCGGCCTCCGTGGCGGATGTCCCGGAGCACAAGGCCGGCCTGAAGGAACTCTTCCGCAAGCGCTATGCGCACATTCTTTTCCTGGGCATCTTCATCGCCGTGTTCCAGCAGTGGTGTGGCACCAACGTGATCTTCATCTACGCGCAGGATGTCTTCGCCGGGGCGGGCTATACCGTCAGCGAGGCCTTCCTGAACATCGTCGTGACGGGCGTGGCGAACGTGATCTTCACCATCGTGGCCCTGCAGGTCGTGGACCGCTGGGGCCGCCGCAGCCTGATGCTGCTCGGCTCGGGCGGGCTCGCGCTCATCTATTGCGTGATGGGGCTCTGCTTCCGCGCGGGGGTCACGGGTATCGTGATGGTGATCCTGACGGTCCTGGCCATCGCCTGCTATGCGATGACCCTGGCGCCGGTCACCTGGGTGCTCCTGTCCGAAATCTTTCCCAACCGCGTGCGCGGCATCGCGATGGCGGTCTGCACCTTCGCCCTGTGGGTGGGCAGCTGCACGCTGACCTTCGCCTTCCCGTCGATGAATGCTTCGCTGGGCTGCAGCGGCAGTTTCCTCATCTACGCCGGCATCTGCCTGCTCGGCTTCCTGGTTTTCCTGAAGGCCTGCCCGGAGACCAAGGGCAAGAGCCTCGAACAACTCGAAAACGAACTGTAACCCCATGGTCAAAGCTTGGAAAGAGACGGTCGTCATCCCGACCTATGAGGCGGGAGCGCCCGAGAAGAATCCCATTTTCCTGGAGAAACGTGTCTACCAGGGCAGCAGCGGCGTGGTGTATCCCTATCCTGTGATCGAATCCATCTCCGATGAGAAACAGGACAAGGAATACCAGGCCGTCTGGCTGGAGAACGAATACATCAAGGTGATGATCCTGCCGGAGCTGGGCGGCCGTGTGCAGATGGCATACGACAAGGTCGCGCAGCGGCATTTCATCTACTATAATCAGGTGGTCAAGCCGGCCCTGGTGGGCCTGGCGGGTCCCTGGATCAGCGGCGGCATCGAGTTCAACTGGCCGCAGCACCACCGCCCGAGCACCTTCATGCCCGTGGACTGCACCATCGAGGAGCATCCCGACGGGAGCGTGACCGTGTGGTGCAACGAGATGGAGCGCATGTTCCACCAGCGCGCCCAGGCGGGCTTCACCCTGCGCCCGGGCTGCGCGTACCTGGAGATCAGCGGGGTGCTGTGCAACCGCTCCGAACTGCCGCAGACCTTCCTGTGGTGGGCCAATCCGGCCGTCAAGGTGAACGATGCCTACCAGAGCGTCTTCCCACCGGACGTGAACGCCGTGTTCGACCACGGCAAGCGGGCGGTCAGCACCTTTCCCATCGCCACGGGGGTCTATTACAAGATGGATTATTCCGCGGGCGTGGACATCTCCAACTACAAGAACATCTACGTCCCGACCTCCTATATGATCGCCAAGTCGAAATATGATTTCGAGGGCGGTTATGAGAATGATACCCACGGCGGTATGCTGCACGTGGCGGACCACCGCTTCGCACCGGGCAAAAAGCAGTGGACCTGGGGGAACGGGGATTTCGGCCGGGCCTGGGACCGCAACCTCACCGATGAGGACGGCCCGTACATCGAACTGATGGCCGGGGTCTACACCGAGAACCAGCCCGATTTCAGCTGGCTGATGCCGGGCGAGGAGAAGTCTTTCGTGCAATATTTCTTCCCCTACCGGGAGCTGGGCGTGGTCAAGAACGCCAGCAAGGATCTGGTGCTGAACCTGGATCCCGCCGGGGAGGGGCAGGCCCGCGTCCGCGTGTTCGCGACTTCGCGCCAGGAGCTGACCATCTCCCTCTGCGGAGAGGACGGCGCCCCCGTATTCGAGCGGGAGGTGGTGCTGAGTCCGGAGAGCCTTTTCGACGAGGTGGTGCCGACGGGGGGCGTGCCTTTTGCGCAGCTGACCCTGCGGGCCGGTGCGCTGAGCTGGCATCCCGAGCCGGCCGATGCCGAGATTCCGCCGGCGGCGGAGGCGGCCCTGAAGCCGGAGGAGATCGCGACCTGCGAGCAGCTCTACCTGACGGGCCTGCATCTGGAGCAGTACCGCCACGCGACCTGGAGCGCCAAGGATTACTATGAGGAGGCACTGCGGCGCGATCCGCTCGATACCCGGAACAACAATGCCCTGGGCCTGTGGTACCTGCGCCGGGGCCGTTTCGCGCTGGCGGAGCCGTATTTCCGCACGGCGGTCAAGGTGCTGCAGAAGCGCAATCCCAATCCTTACGACGGCGAGCCTTTCTACAACCTGGGGCTCAGCCTGCGTTACCAAGGGCGTTTGTCCGAGGCCTACGATATGTTCTGCAAGGCTGCCTGGAATGCCGCCTGGCAGGAGCCGGCGTATCTCGCCTGTGCGCGGATCAGCTGCCTGGAGGGCCGCTGGGAGGACGCGCTCGGCGAGCTGGACCACGCGCTCTGGCGCGGCTGGCACAATCACCAGGTGCGGGCCCTCAAGGCTGCGGTGCTGCGGCGCCTGGGACGCACGGACGAGGCGCTCGCGCTGATTGCCGAGTCGCTCCGAATCGACAAGTTCAATTATGGTTGCCGCTGGGTGCAGTATCTGCTGGACGGCAGCGGGCTGGAGGAGTTCGTCGCGCTGATGCGGGGCGAGCCGGAGAATTACGACGAGGTCGCGCTCGACTGGTGTGCGGCGGGGCTTTTCGAGGAGGCCGACGCCCTCTGGTCCCACGGCGCCTCCCGGAACGCCCTCAGCGAAATGTCCGCCTACTACAGGCACTTCTACTGCTCCGCAACTCCACTCGGTGGGGGCTCTCCCCGACAAAACTGCGCGCTTCGCGCTTATCCCTCCCAACCTGGCGGTTGGGCCCCTCCCGTTCACGAAGCCACGGGCGGCTACGGTTTTGCTGGGGAGAGCCCCACACTCGCTGCGCCCACGGAGCAGCGGATTGCTTTCCCCAACCGGCTCGAGGCGATCGAGGTGTTGTCTGCGCAGGGGGACGATCCGCGGGCGGCGTGGCTCCTCGGCAACCTCTGGTACGACAAACGCCAATACGACCTCGCACAAGCCTGCTGGGAGCGCGCCGTCGCCGCAGACCCGGCCTTCCCGGCCGCCTGGCGCTGCCTCGCCCTCGTCCTGTATAATAAACGCCACGACACCGCCGGCGCCCTGGCCGCCATGGAGCGCGCCTACGCCCTGGACGAAAGCGACGCCCGCATCCTGATGGAACTGGACCAGCTCCACCGCAAACTCGGCAGCCCCGCCCAGGCGCGCCTCGACCGCCTGCAGGCCCACCGCGCCCAGGTGGAGAGCCGCGACGACCTGGTGCTCTCCGAGATCACCCTGCTGGGCGACCTCGGCCGCTACGAAGAAGCCAAGACCAAACTCGACGCCCACCGCTTCCATCCCTGGGAGGGCGGCGAAGGCAAGGTCCCGGCCCAGTACCAGCGCTGCCGCGTGGAACTGGCGAAACAGGCCATGGCCGAAGGCCGCTGGGCCGACGCCGTCGCCCTGCTGGAAGAGTGCCTGGTATATCCCCACCACCTGGGCGAAGGCAAGCTCTACGGCGCCCAGGAGCAGGACTTCTATTACTACCTGGGCTGCGCCTGGCAGGGGGCCGGAGAGGCCGACAAGGCCCGCGCCTGCTGGGAGCAGGCCGCGAAGGGCGATCTCAAGCCTGTCCCGGCACTCTACTACAACGACGCCCCGCCCGCCAAGATCTACTACCAGGGCCTTGCCCTCGCTGCCCTCGGCCGCACGGCCGAAGCGGAGGAGAAGTTCCGCATGCTGCTGGACTACGGGGAGGCACACCGCGGCGACCGGGTGGTGATGGACTACTTCGCCGTCTCGCTGCCCGACCTGGCGGTCTGGGACGAAGACCTCACCCTGCGCAATGTCGCTCACTGCGACCTGATGATACAACTGGGCCGCGACGGACTGGCCCGCCTGGCTGAATAGTAAACCACCTGAATAACACTTGGTTATGAGAAAATATCTGAGCTTCCTTTCCGCCCTCTGCCTGCTGGCGGGCACCGGCTGCTTCGGCGCACCCCGCACGGTGAGCGATTTCAATTTCGACTGGCGTTTCAATCTCGGAGACGACCCGGCGTGGTCGGCCCAGGCTTTTGACGACGGCGCCTGGCGCGCCCTGCACCTGCCGCACGACTGGAGCATCGAAGGGGAATTCTCTGCCACGAACCCCGCCGGCGTCAACGGCGGCGCCCTCCCGGGCGGAATCGGCTGGTACCGCAAGCATTTCCGCACCCCGGATGCAGGCCGCGTGGCCCTGGAATTCGACGGCGTGTATATGAACAGCACCATCTGGGTGAACGGCCGCGAGGCCGGGGGACGGCCCTACGGCTACAGTTCCTTCGACCTGGACATCACCCCGCTGCTGAACCCCGTGGGGCAGGACAACGTCATCGCCGTGCGGGTGGACAATTCCATCCAGCCCAGCGGCCGCTGGTACACCGGCTGCGGCATCTACCGCAATGTCCGCCTGGTCTGCACCGGCAAAGAGCGCGTGGCCTGGGGCGGTGTATATGTGACCACCCCGGAAATCTCCGATCAGCAGGCGTCCGTGCTGGTCCGGACGGACGTGAACGCCCCGGAAGGGACGCCGTTCGCCGTCTCCCACCGCATCCTGGACGCCCGCGGGCGGGTTGTCGCCAAGGGAACGGACGGGGAGACCATCCTCATCCCCAACCCGCATCGCTGGGACATCACCGATCCCTATCTGTATAGTGTCGAGACCACCCTGAAAGTGGGCGGGAAGGTGACCGACCGGGTCACGACCCGCTTCGGCATCCGCAGCACCGAATGGGATGCCGACAAGGGCTTCCTGCTCAACGGGCGGGTCGTCAAACTGTATGGCGTCTGCCTGCATCACGACCTGGGCTGCATCGGCACCGCCGTGCACCACCGGGCCCTGGAGCGCCAGCTGGACATCCTGATGGCGGCGGGAGTCAATGCCATCCGCACCGCCCACAATCCGCCTACCCCGGACCTGCTCGACCTCTGCGACGAGCGGGGCCTGCTGGTGATGGACGAGGCCTTCGACGAATGGCGTTCCGGCAAGACCCGCGGCGGCTACGGCCGTTTCTTCGACGCGTGGTATGAGCGTGACCTGACGGACCTGGTGCGCCGCGACCGCAATCACCCCAGCGTCATTCTCTGGAGCATTGCCAACGAGATCTCCGAACAGGGTGGACGCACCCCGGAGGCTAACGAGGCCAACCGGGCCCTCGCCCGCCACATCGCCGACGTCATCCGGGCCCAGGATGCCACCCGCGCCATCACTTGCGGCGGACACCAGCTCTCCAGCACCAACAACCTCTATACGAGCGGCGCGCTGGATGTCATCGGGCTCAACTACCGCCCTCACGGCTACGACTCGCTGCGCGTGTGGTTCCCGGGCATGCCCATCGTGGCTTCCGAGACCGTTTCCGCGCAGAACAGCCGCGGCATCTACTACCAGCCCTCCACGGGCATCCGGATCGCCGGCTGGTCCCCTTTCGCCGGCGTTCCCCGGCCGAGCGAGGAGGAAATGAAGGGAACGATCCCCAACCAGTGCACCGCCTACGACAACTGCCGTTCGGTCTGGAGCGTGACTGACACGCACCAGAACGCCTGGATCCCCGTGCGGGACCGCGATTACGTGGCCGGCACCTTCGTCTGGACCGGTTTCGACTACCTGGGCGAGCCCACCGCCTTCGGCTGGCCGTCCCGCAGTTCGTATTTCGGCTTCGTGGACCTGGCGGGCTTCCCCAAAGATCCTTACTATATGTACCAGTCCGAGTGGACGAAGGAGACGATGATCCACCTGCTGCCGCATTGGAACTGGACCCCTGGCGAGAAGATCGACGTCTGGGTCTATTACAACAACGCCGACGAGGTGGAACTCTTCCTCAATGGCAAGTCCCTGGGCCGCAGCGCCAAGACCCTTGACCGCCTGCACGCTTTCTGGCCGGAAGTCCGCTTCGAGGCCGGGAAGATCGAGGCCGTCTCCTACAAGAACGGGGTAGAAGTGGCCCGCGACGTGCGTGAGACCGCCGGTCCGGCGGCCGCCCTGCGGCTCACCCCCGACCGGAGCCGGATTGCCGCCGACGGCTACGACCTCAGCTATATCACCGTGGAGGCCGTGGACGAGGCCGGGCGGCCCGTCCCGACCGCCGACCTGATGTTGAACTTCCGCGTGGAAGGCGCGGGCGAACTCTTCGGCGTGGACAACGGCAACGCCGCCGACATCCTCTGCCTGAAGGGTTCGCAGAAAGCCCTCTTCAGCGGCAAGGCCCTCGCCGTCGTGCGTTCCTTCCGCGGACAGAAAGGCAAGGCCACCCTGACCGTCTCCAGCGAAGTCGGAGATGCCTCCGTCGACATCACCATCCGATAAAGCCTGCCGATGAACAAGAGAGCCCTCGCCCTCCTGCCGGCCCTGCTCCTGCTCGGAGCCGTGGCCGCCGCCCAGACCGTCTATGAGATCGCCGCCCCCGCGCAACCAATGTCTGTGCGCGAGGGGCACCTGAACCTCGGCGGGAGTTCCCCGTCGGGGGGCAGCGTCTCCGTCAACAGTTTCTATATGTCCATCGACGGCAAGCCGGTGCTGCCCGTGCTCGGGGAGTTCCACTATTGCCGCTATCCCCGCGAGCAGTGGGAGGAGCAGCTGCGCAAGATGAAAGCCGGCGGGGTTACGGTCGTGCCGACCTATGTCTTCTGGAATGTCCACGAGGAGCAGGAAGGCCAATTCGACTGGAGCGGCAACAAGGACCTGCGCGCCTTCGTGGAACTCTGTGGGAAACTGGGCCTGTGGAGCATCGTGCGCATCGGCCCCTTCGACCACGGGGAGATGCGCAACGGCGGCCTGCCGGACTGGCTCTTCACCAAGCCCCTGGAGGTCCGTTCCAACGATGTAAACTACCTGCACTACACCGGCCTGCTCTATGACCAGATCGCCGCGCAGATCCGGGGCTTGTACTACCGCGACGGGGGCCCGATCATCGGCATCCAGGTCGAGAACGAACACCAGCACTCGGCCGCCAGCTGGGCGCTGCGCTATCCCCTCGAGGAGGGGGATCTGACCACCGCCACCTACGACGCCTCCATCACGATGGTCGGCGTGAGCGTGCAGGACAAGCAGATTACCACTGCCGAACTCGGCGACCTGCACATGCGGACCCTGCTGCAGATGGCCAAAGACCGGGGCATGATCGCCCCGATCTACACCGCCACGGGCTGGGGCAATGCGGCCGTGCTCGGCTATGACGGCATCCCCGTCACGGCCGGCTATCCCTATCCGGTCTGGGGCGATCCCGGGGCCAAGAGCGAGTTCTGCCTCTTCAAGGATCTCCACAAACAGCCGGACTATGCCCCGGTACGCTATAACCCGGAGGACTATCCCTCTTTCAGCGTGGAGATGGGGGCCGGCATCCAGATCATCTACGACAAGCGCCCGGTGATCGATCCCAAGGGCGCGGAGGCGATGATCGTGCGCTGCCTGGGCAGCGGGGCCAATGCCATCGGCTACTATATGTACCAGGGCGGCACGTCTCCGCTGAATCGGGCCGGGACGGATTTCCTGAGCGACGCCAACCCCAAGGTAAGCTACGATTTCCAGGCGCCGCTCGGGGAATACGGCCTCGAGAAGCCGGTCTATCGCAAACTGCGGCTGCTGCACGCTTTCCTCGCCGACTTCGGCGGGCGCCTCGCTCCGATGGAGACCGTCCTGCCGGAAGGCTGGGAGCGCCTGACCCCGGAGGATCGCGATGCGCTGCGCTTCGCCCTGCGCACGGACGGGGAGAGCGGTTTCCTGTTCCTGGTCAATTTCCAGGATCACGATGACGGCCGCCACGCCCAGCGCGCCCGGGTTGACATTAAACTGGGCGGCCGTACCCTCCGCGTGCCCGTCGAGCTCGCGAAGGACGCTGCGGCCATCCTCCCGCTGAATTTCCGGATGGGCAGCGCCGTGCTGGAATATGCCACCGCACAGCCCCTGATGCAGCTGGGGAACCAGTATTTCTTCTTTGCCCCCGAAGGGATGCCGACCGAATACTGCTTCGCCGGAGGCCGCCGTTTCCGTCCGGTCCCGGGCTTGGGCAGCACCTTCAAGTATAAAGGCATCCGCGTGACCACCCTCACACGGGAGCAGGCCGAGCAGGCGCTCAAGATCGGCGACAAGATCCTCTTCACGGATGCGACCGTGGTGCCGGAGGATGACGCTCGCGTGACGCTTCTTTCGCTGGGTGAGCCCCGGTTCCGCTACACCGTCTTCGCCGACGGGAAGCCCAGTACCCACGAGGCTTCCGTACCGGCCGTCAGCCCGCGTTTCGAGACGAAGAAAGTGGGGGCCCGCCGCCTGACGGTGGACTTCAAAGAGGCCCCTTCCGGTTCCGTGCAGGAGTATTTCCTCCGGCTGGATTATACCGGGGACGTGGCCATCGGTTTCCTGCAGAACCGCGTCGTTGCGGACAACCTCTGGCAGGGCGGGGACTGGCTCATCGGCCTGAACCGCTTCCGGGCCGGGATGCAGCAGGAGCCGCTGGGCTTCTATTTCCGGCCGCTCAGCGCCCGGGCGCCGTTCCTGGGGACACTTCCGCCCGAGGTCATACCCGAACTTTCCGGGGGTCCGGTACTGGACATCCGGGAGGTAAAAATCGTCCCGCAATACAAATTGACCGTGACATTTTAGCCATTTTTTGCATCTTTGTGGTATATAATAGCACTAGCAATATACACCCGTCCCGACTATGACGGACCGCAGAAATAGTACGTGTCTTATCTATAGAAAACCCGGGCCGATCGGTCCGGGTTTTCTTTTTGTCGTCAGCGCTCCCGTCCTATCGGGCGGAGGTGGATGGTGTTGGTGTAGCCGTCGGGGAGGGTGATGGCGGGCTTCATCCAGTTGCCGATGCCCAGGGTGGGGTAGTTCCAGAGGTTGTTGATGATCATCGTCACGGGTCCGTCGGGGGTGGAGGATTCCAGCCGGATGGCATCCGTCTCCTCGGAGAGGGCCTCGATGCCAGCGGCCCTGCCGAACCATACGCTAGCCGTCCGGAAATACTCCTTGCTCGAACGGAAATCATTGGTGGAAGCCTCCTGCCGGGACGGATTGCTGATGGACCAGTGCATATCGTTCCAATAATGATCGGTCTCCCAGTCCTTCCAGGCCGAAGCCCCCTCCGGCGCGTGTCGCAAGGCCGTGCCCCGCTCCCGCCCGATATGATCCTCGGGATACACGCTCCACAAGCCCCGCCGCTCCCAGCACAACCGCTCCGCCGCGGGAGCCAGGGTGAACTTCACCCCCACCTCGCTGAAACCGCCGACATCCGTCCCGTTCCAGGGCAGGATGATGCTGTCCGGCGCAGGGTGCGGCAGGCGCTTCACGGTGTACTGCACGCTCATCATCCCTTCGCCATCAATGCGGAGGCGGAAAAAGACCGGGATGGGCGAATAGATGGCGTCGATGTCGATGACGGCCTCGTTCCCTTCCAGGTAGATGCGGCTCGATTGCGGCCAATACTCCCCGACATCGATCCCGGAACGCAGCAATTGCAGGTGCGGCCCGCCCGTGAGCAGGGTCTCGCCCTTATAGACGAACGAAGTGATCTGTCCCGCATATTTGTTGTAGCGCAACTCGAAATCACGTCCGCGGATCACGGCCTGCCGTGCATCCTGCTCCAGGCTCGGCGCAAAGGATGCGGGGGCGGGGAGGCGGAAGGGCTCCGCGCCGACGCAGAGGCGGTATTCATCCACCTGCACCCCGCGCGGATCCGTGAAACTGAGTTCCAGGGTATCACTCGGATGCAGATCTTTCGCCGGGATGCGGAGCAGCCCCGTGCCGCGGGGCGGCGCCGCGGGCCCGCGCAGGCTCCCGCCCCCGGCGGAAGTCTTCCACCGGATGCTCAGCTCGGAAAGGTCGGTGTGGCAGAAGCGGTTCTCCACTTCCACCACGAGCGGCTCGCCCGGTGCCGGCAGGTCGTAGTCGCGCCGTGCGATGCGCACGGGCGAATAGGCCTTGCGCAAGTGCCAGATCTCGGGGGTGTTCTCCGGCAGGTAGCGGTACAGGCCGAACTGGTCCAGGCCCAGCGAGCCGTCGGTCGTCCAGACCCGCTCCCAGGCCTCCCGGATACTTTCTCCCCAGAAATTGCGCACCCCCGGATCGCGGATCAGCTCGTCCGTGGAGATGCACACGTGGGTGGCTTCGTCCACCAGCACCGGCATCACGGGCCGCTGCGGGCGCGCCTGCACCAGCGAAGGGGAATGCCAGACGGATACGCCGTAGTCGGCAAGGTCCGCCCCGCCGGCGGCGTAATGATAGCTGTAGATATCGTAGGGGAGTTCCTCGTCCGGGCCGATGCGGTTAGCCCAGCTGAACATCGTGGGCCGCTGCGGATCCTCGGCCTTGATATACTTATGCGCGGCGAGCACATTGGGCCCGTGGAAAGACTCGTTGCCCAGGCCCCACATTACCACCGAGGGGTGATTCCAGTCGCGCTCGAGCTTTTCTTCCATCAGCGCAAGCCACTGCCCCGCGTACTGCGGATCCACCTCCGCCCCGAACTTGGCGAAGTCCACCGCATTCTCGTCCAGCACATACAGGCCCAGAGCATCTGACTGCTCCAGATACCTTTCCGTGACCCATTTCTGCCGGGTGTGGTTGACATTGAGCGCCCGCAGCCGCTCGGGCGAATCACCGCCCCAGAAGCCGCGGAACTTGACCTCCCGTCCGTTGACGAACATCCGCTCGCCCCGGAGTTCGACCTCGCGGAAGCCATAGGGCTGCGTGAGGGTCTCGGTCAGCTTGCCTTTGCTATCCAACAGGTTGAGGGTCAGATCATAAAGGTTCGGATGCTCGGCATCCCAGGGGCGGGGCCCCTTCACCTTGACCTTGTATTTGAATTCCTCCAGGCCTTCGGGCAGGCGGACGGTCGCGGGGGAGAGGGACAGTTTCCGGCCGTCCGGCCCCGTGGCGCTCAGGCGCAGGCTTCCGCCTCCGCTTTTCGATACCTTCACCCAGACCTCCAACTCCGCGTCGCGGTAGGCCGTATCGAAGTCGGTGGTGAAGCGCACGCGCTGCAGGTACTGCTCCGGCACGGCGAAGAGTCGGGCCTCCCGGATGGCGGGCTGGAAGCGCACGAAAGCGCCCAGGCCCTCGCTCCGCTCCAGCCGGACGCTGACCAGGGCCTCCTGCCCCGGGGTCACGAAAGGCGTGATGTCCGCCGTCCAGGCGCCGCAGGCGCCCCAGTAATCCCGCACGAAACGGCCGTTCACCTCCAGGCGGGCGGACTGGGTGGTGTTGTCGAAGCGCAGGATAATCCGTTTACCCGCGAAAGCGGCCGGGATGCCGACCCGCTGCGTGAGCAGGGAGGCTCCGCTCCCGGGGACCTGCGTGCGCTCCCAGGCGGCGGGCAGGGTCACGACATTCTCCGCCAGGCCGGCGACCGTCGTCGGCACGGGCACGATCACGGGGCGCTCCCCATAGGGGTTGGACTCGACGGGGAGATACTGCGCCGCGGCGCCCAGGCAGAGGAGGGCTGCAGCGGCGGAGAGGAGGAGCTGTCTTGTCATATCGGATGGATTTTATTGCTTGAAGGCCTCGAAGACGGGCAGGGCGTTGCCCTGGAAATCGAAGAGGGTGGTGTTGCTGACCACATTCTCCCCGCCGAGTTCCCAGCCGATGCCGGGGACGTCGATGAAGATGGGATCCCAGTACAGGAATCCGAGGATGCGCTGGTTGCTGCGGATGCCCGCGATCAGCTGCTCCATGAAAGCTTTCTGCCCCTGCTTGGTCATATCGGCATAGGGACCGTTGTCTTTCAGTTGGCCGGCATACCCGTTCGGACGGGTGGGATTCCAGGCATAACCCGTTTCCATCACCATCATGGTCTTGCCCGGGTAGCGCTCCAGTACCGTGGTGGCGAAGCTGGTGAATTCTTGGACGGTCTTCTTGGTCCAGTAGGGGTAGTATGAGGTCCCGATGACATCGTAATCGACGTTGTAGGTCTTCATCAGGTCGAAGAACCAGTTGTATTTATCCACGTTGCCCCCGTCGTCGAGGTGGAGGATGATTTTGGACGCGGGATCCGCCGCGCGTACCGCCCTGGCCCCGGCGTTCAGCAATTCGCACATCTGCGCGGGCTTGTCATATTTCCCGTCCGGGAAGAGAATCCCGGCTTGGATTTCGTTGCCCAGGGAGACATATTCCGGGGACGTTCCTTGCGCGGCCATGTCCTTCATCACCTTGAAGGTGTAGTCATAGACGGCCTGCTTGAGGGCGGGGTAGTCCAGGGTGGCCCATTCGTGGGGCTTGTCCTGCCTGCCTCCATTGGTCCAGTAGTCGCTGTAGTGGAAGGACAGTTGTATCTGCATCCCGGCCGCCTTGGCGCGCTTCGCCAGGGAGAGGATGTCCGCTTCGTCCTCGATGCCCTTCGGAAGGCGGCAGGAGGGGGTGAAGTCGGGATTGCCGGGGTCGTTGTAGAGCCGCAGGCGCACGATGTTGAAGCCGCCCTGCTTCAAGATGCTGATGCAGTCCTGTGCGCGCCCGTCCATATAATATTTGCCGCCGTTCTGCTCGACATAGGTCAATTCGGAAATGTCCCCGCCGATGAGGATTTTGCGAAGGTCCCCGGGGGTGGTGCTTTCTTCCGGAGGCGTGGTGCCGCTCTCTTGGGGCTTGGTACCGCAGGCGGAGAGCAGGCAGAAGAGCAAAACGGCTCCCAGATGGAGAATAAACTTGCGTTTCATAGTGGGCAGTATTGTGTTTTATGCAAATTTACTGGAAATAACGGAGGGCGGAAATAGAGAAAGAAAAAAAAGATGGACAAAAAATACTATTTTTGTCTGTCAACAATATCCTGGATATGAAAAGATTCTTTCTGTCGGCCGCCCTGTCGGCCGCCGCGTTGCTGCTCGCCACCGTCCTTTTCGCCCAGCAGAGCAGCACGGCGGGATTCTTCTCCCTCCCCGACAGCGGGCGGGAAGTCTTCAATTTCAATACCGGATGGCGTTTCCTGCAGGGGGATGCGGCTGGAGCGGAGGCACCCTCCTTCGACGACAGCGGCTGGGAACTTGTGAACCTGCCGCACACCGTCGCCCTGATCGGGGCGGAGGGCAGCGGCTGCCGCAACTACCAGGGCCCCGCCTGGTACCGCAAGCATGTGACCCTCGGGCCGGAGTTCGACGGCCGGCGGCTGTTCCTGCATTTCGAGGCCATCATGGGCCGCAGCGAGATCTTCGTCGACGGGCGTTCCGTCGGGAAGCATACGGGCGGCTACCTGCCCGTGGTGCTGGACCTGCAGGAGGCGGGCATTCCGGTCGGCAGGAGCGTGGTGATCGCCGTACGCGCCGACAACAGCGATGACGGGTCCTATCCGCCGGGCAAGCCCGAGGACGTGCTGGATTTTACCTACCACGGGGGCATCTACCGCGACTGCTGGCTGATCGCCACCGGAGATACCTATATCACCGATCCCAACCTGGTGGACAAGCAGGCGGGCGGCGGCGTGTTCGTCCATTCCGAGGAAGTCTCCGAGGGCCGGGCGGTCGTCGTGGTCGAGGCGGACGTGCAGAACGACCTGCCCAAGGCACGCAGCATCACGGTACAGACCCGCCTGACCCTGGACGGCGCCGTGGTGAAGGAGGCCGTCACGCGGGTGAACCTGCCCGCCGGCGCCTCCCGCAAGGTGAGCCAGCGGCTGGAAGTGAAACAGCCCGCGCTCTGGACCCCGCAGACCCCGCGCCTGTACGGCGTGGAGTCCCGGCTGCTTGCCGGCAAGACCGTGATCGACGGCCTGGAGACCCGCACGGGCATCCGCAGCATCGAATTCCGCGGCAAGGACGGCTTCTGGCTGAATGGGAAGCCCTATGAGGGGAAGTTGATGGGCGTGAACCGCCACCAGGACTTCGCCTACATCGGCAACGCGATGCCCAACAACCTGACCTGGCGGGACGCCGTCCTGCTCCGCAACGCCGGCTGCACCATCATCCGCTCCGCCCATTATCCGCAGGATCCTTCTTTCATGGATGCCTGCGATGCGCTGGGCATGTTCATTATCGTGGCCACGCCGGGCTGGCAGTTCTGGAACGAGGACCCCGCTTTCGCCGAACACGTCTATGACGACATCCGCCAGATGGTCCGGCGAGACCGCAACCACCCGAGCGTGCTGATGTGGGAGCCCATCCTCAACGAGACCCACTATCCGGCCGATTTCGCGGAGCGCACCTACAATACCGTCCACACGGAGTACCCCTATCCGGGCTGCTTCTGCGCGGCGGATGCCGGCAGCCAGGGCGTCGCCGGGCTCTATGACGTGCTCTACGGCATGCCTCCGGGGGCCTTCCGGCCCGGCGGGGCGGCCGCGATGAGCCGCCGTCCGCAGATGGAGATCCCGCAGAGCACCTTCACCCGCGAGTGGGGCGACTACGTGGACAACTGGGAGCACCACAACTCGCTGAGCCGCGCCTCGCGCAGCTGGGGTGAGGGAGCGATGCTCATCCAGGCGATGCATTATGCCAACCAGCACAATTCCATCGACTACGACATGCTCTCCGGGATGCCTGCGCAGCATGTCGGCGGGTGCCTGTGGCATTCTTTCGACCACCAGCGCGGCTACCATCCGGATCCCTTCTGGGGCGGCATCATGGATGCCTTCCGCCAGCCGAAGTATTCTTACTACATGTTCGTCTCGCAGCAGGCGGCCGCGTTCCGCTCGACCTCCCCGCTGGTCACTTCCGGCCCGATGGTCTATATCGCCCACGAGTTCGGTCCCTTCTCCGGCCCGGACGTGACGGTGTTCACCAACTGCGACGCCGTGCGCCTGACGATGTACGGCCGGGATACGCTCTACCAGGAGGTCAACCGCAAGGATTACGCGATGCCCAGCGCCCCGGTGGTCTTCAAGGACGCCTATTCTTTCCACGATCTGCGGCGCATCAACCGCGACGGCACCCTCACGGTGACGGCCGAGGGTCTGATCGGCGGCAAGGTCGTGGCTACGTACACGACCAAACCCTCCGCCCGCTCGTACGAAGTGCGCCTGCGGGTGGATGATGCCGGCCTGCCGTTTACGGCGAACGGCTCCGACATCGTGACCGTGATCGCCTCCATCACGGACAAGCAGGGCGAAGTCCGCGACCTCGCCAAGGAAGTGATCGTCTTCGAAGTGGAGGGCGAGGGGGAGATCGTGGGCGACGAGCGCATCCAGGCCAATCCCCGGCAGGTGGAGTTCGGCACCGCGCCCGTGCTGATCCGCGCCACCGGCAAGCCCGGCAAGATCACCGTCCGGGCCCGGGTGCAGTTCGGCGGCGAACTGGCCCCGACCCCGGCGGAACTCAGCTTCGAGAGCCTTCCTTCGACCGACCGCTTCCTCGCCGACGAAGTGCGCACGCAGCGCGTCCAGGCGCCGCTCCTCCCGTACTATTGGGATACCAACCAGAAGTCCATCGAGGACCACAAGGCCGAACTTGAGCAGGTCAAGCGCGACCAGGAGTACTTCGGCGAGTTCAACCGATAAATCATTTCAATTATGCGTAAAATCATCTCCTGCCTGATGCTGGGCATCCTGCTTTGCAGTGCCGCGGTCGCGGGCGTCCCGCGCCAGCGGATCTCCATCCTGGGCGATTCGTATTCCACCTTCATCGGCTATATCCCCGAGGGCAATGCCATCTGGTACACGGGCAGCACGGCCCGCACCGACGTCACGAGCGTACGCCAGACCTGGTGGTGGAAGGTCATCAAAGAGGGGGGCTACCTGCTGGAGAAGAACGATTCCTTCAGCGGGGCCACCGTTTCCTTCACCGGCTACAACCAGGCCGACTACAGCGACCGGTCCTTCATCACGCGCCTGCCGCGCGTGGGCAGTCCGGACATCCTGCTGATTTTCGGCTGTATCAACGACAGCTGGGCGGGGGTCCCGGTCGGGGAGTTCAAGTATGAGGACATCACGCTTCCGGACCTGTATACCTACCGGCCGGCCCTGGCGAAACTGCTGGAGGAGGCGCAGTCCCGGCTTCCCAACGCGGAGATCTACTACATCATCGGCGAGGGATTGCGGGAGGACATCACTTCTTCCACGCGGGAGATCTGCGAGCATTTCGGGGTGCCGTACATCCAACTGCACGACATCGCCGTCCAGGAAGGTCACCCCACCATCGCCGGGATGGAAGCCATCGCCGCCCAGGTGCTCGCGGTGATCCGCCCGGAAGAGCCGGCGGCCGAAGCCCCGGCGGAAGAAATCAAATGAGTTTGTTGACGGCCTCGGCCTGACGCCGGCTCAGGCGCCAGACTTTATCGTCCAACTGGAAATAACGCCTGTCCGCGGAAAAGAGCAGCAGGTAGGACGCGCCGCTCTCGTCGAAGAACGAGACGAGGGTGGTCGGGGTGAAGTTCGTGCTCGCAGGTACTCCGTCCCGGATGAGTGCCAGGACGGCAGCGCCGTCTACCACGATCTGTCCTTCCGATTCGGGAATATCGATCGAAGCGGCGCTGAAAATATTCCAAGCGGGATATTCGTCGGCGAAGGTCCGGCTCTGGCAGGCGCCCAGGGCGGCGAGGACGAACAGTGAAAGGAGAATATGGCGGGCGGCTTTCATGGTGTTTCTGCTTTTTCGCAAAGTTAGCGAAAAGGAATGAAATTTTGTATCTTTGTACAAAACACATCAATTATGGCACAGAAACAAAACACCGGCTATCCTTGGCAGTATTGCTCCCTCGGCGGAGTGGCCAGGGTCGGCATCACCTCGGGCGAGGATATCGCCCACCTCGGCGAACTTGACCAGAAACTTTGGACGGTTCTCAGCTGTCCGACCAGGGACCTCGCCATCGACGAGCGGACCCTCTCCCTCATCGACACCGACGGCGACGGCCGCGTCCGCGTGGCCGAGGTCGTGGCGGCGGCCCAGTGGCTGACCTCCGTGGTCAAGGACAAAGACGCCATCCTCAAAGGGGAGAGCGTACTGAAACTCGACGGTATCAATACGGAATGCGAAGCCGGACAGAAACTTTATAATTCCGCGAAGCAGATCCTCTCGAACCTCGGTCTCGAGAAGGACGAGATCACGGTGGACGAAGCCGCCGACAGCGTGGCCATCTTCGCGAAGACCCGCTTCAACGGTGACGGCGTCATCACGCAGGCTTCCGCCGAGGACGAGACTCTGAAGCCGCTCATCGCGACGATTGCCGAGAAGATCGGCCCGACCACCGACCGCAGCGGAGAGCCTGGCGTCACGGCCGAGCAGATCGAGACCTTCTACACAGCGCTGTCCGACTATGCCGCCTGGCAGGATGCTGCCGCGGCCGACCAGGCCGCGATCCTGCCCTACGGGGACAATACCGCCGCCGCCCTCGCCGCCTGCGAGGCGGTGAAGGACAAGGTGGCCGACTTCTTCATGCGCTGCAAGCTGATCCGCTTCGATGCGTCCATCGCTCCGGCCGTGGACGTGTCGGCCGACAAGGTCGGCGCCATCAGCGAAAAGAACCTCGCCACGCAGGGCGAAGAGATCGCCACTTATCCGCTGGCGCGCCCGAACGAGGATGCGCTCCTGCCGCTGGATGCCGTCAACCCTGCCTGGCAGGCTGCCTTCGCCACCCTGAAAGCCCTCGTGCTCGACGTGGATGCCCCCGGGGCGAAGACTCTCTCCGAGAAGCAGTGGGCGGACATACTCGCCAAGTTCGGTCCCTACTGCGCCTGGCAGGGCGCGAAGAAGGGCGAAGCCGTCGAGGCCCTCGGCCTGGACGAAGTCAAGGCGCTGCTCAAGGCCGACCGCAAGGCCGAACTGCTCGCCCTGGTCGACGCCGACAAGGCCCTTGAGCAGGAAGCCGCCTCGATCGATGACGTCAAGAAGCTGATGCTCTGCTACCGCGACTTTGCCAAGTTGCTCCGCAACTACGTGATTTTCACTGACTTCTACGGGCGCGCAGACGGTACCCGCGGCATCTTCGAGGTGGGCAAGCTCTATATCGACGAACGCTGCTGCGACCTCTGCATCAAGGTCTCCGACATGGGGGCCCACGGCGATATGCCCAAGCTCAGCGGGATGTTCCTGCTCTACTGCAAGTGCACCTCCAAGACCAAGGCCGCCACGATGGACATCGTCGCCGTGATGACCGACGGTCATACCCGCGACCTGCGGCCGGGCAAGAACGGCCTCTTCTACGATCTCGAGGGAGGCGACTGGGATGCCGTGATCACCAAGGTGGTCGAGAATCCGATCAGCGTCAAGGAAGCCTTCTGGGCTCCATACCGCAAGGTGGCCCGCTTCATTTCCGACAAGATCGACAAGAGTGCGGCCGACAAGGATGCCGCCGCGCTGACGAAGCTCCAGACCACGGCCGACGCCGGCCCCGCCGGTGCCAAGCAGCCGTTCGACGTCGGCAAGTTCGCCGGCATCGCCGCCGCCATCGGCCTGGCCATTGCCGGCATCGGCGGCGCCCTGGCCTTGATCGGCACGGCCATCAAGGGCATGACCTGGTGGCAGTGGCTCATCGTGATCGCCGCGGTGCTGCTCATCATCTCGGGTCCGTCCTGCTTCATCGCCTGGCGCAAGCTGCGCAAGCGCAACCTCGGTCCGGTGCTCAACGCCAACGGCTGGGCCGTCAACTCGCAGGTCCTCGTGAACATCCTCTTCGGCAAGACCCTCACCAGCGTGGCCAAGTATCCGAAACTCAAGCTCAAGGATCCGTATGTCAAGCACACGCCCTGGTGGCGCAAGTGCCTGCGCTGGCTGATCTTCCTGGCGGTGGTCGCTTTCTGTGTCGGCTATTTTACCAATAATCTGAAGTGGATGGGCATTGAACGCAAGCCCAAGGCCGAGCCGGTGGAGCAGGTGGAGACTCCGGCTCCGGAAGCTGTGCCCGAAGCCGAATAATGGACCGTCCGACCATCTTTTCTCCGCAGAAGGCCAATGTGGGCCTGTTCTGCGACGTGTTCCCGCCCGTTATGGACGGGGTGTCCGTGTGCATGCAGAATTATGCCCGCTGGATGCAGCAGAAGGTGGGCGGGGTCTGCGTGGTCACGCCCAACGTGCCGGGCACGGATTACAGCCGGCTCGATTACCAGGTCTTCGATTATTTCTCGATTCCCGTCCCCATGCGCCACCCGTATGTGACGGGCATTGCGGAGATCGACCCGACCTTCCTCGCGAAGATCGCCACGACGCGCTTCAAGATCCTGCACGCGCACTGTCCCTTCGCCTCCGGTATGGCGGCGATGCGCATCGCCCGCCTGCAGAAAGTCCCGCTCGTTGCCACCTTCCACTCCAAATACCGCGACGATTTCGCCCGGGTGATGCCCAAACTGGCGGTGGATATGGTCATCGACCAGATCATCGATTTCTACGAACGCGCCGATCTGGTCTGGGTGCCGCAGGAGTCGGTGGTGGACGTGATCCGCGAATATGGCTTCAAGGGGCACGTGGAGGTGATGGACAATGGTTCCGACCTCGTCGACGACTATCCGGAGAGTTATTTCGTGGAAGCTCGCCGGCGCCTGGGGATCGCCCCGGAGGAGTTCGTGATGCTCTTTGTGGGCCAGCACATCTGGGAGAAGAACCCGCGGCTGATCATCGAGAGCCTCGCCCGCATCCCCGACATCCCCTTCCGGATGTATTTCGTGGGCGTGGGCTATGCCGCCGAGGGCATGCGCGAACTGGTCTCCGAGCGTGGCCTGGACGGCAAGGTAACTTTCGTGGGCTCGATCACGGACCGCTCGAAACTGACGGATTACTACGCCGCCTCGGATCTGTTCCTCTTCCCGTCGCTGTACGACAACGCCCCGCTCGTGGTGCGCGAAGCGGCGGCCCTTCACAGCCCTTCGGTGATGGCCCGGGACGCCACCGCCTCCACCATCCTCCGGGATGGCGAGAACGGCTTCCTGGTGGAGAATGACCCGGAGCGGATGGCCGCGCTGCTGCGTGAACTGATCCACGACCCAGCGCGTGTGCACCGCGTAGGCCTGCAGGCTTCCAAGAGCATCGTGCGCTCCTGGGAGGATTGTGTGGAGGAGGTCCTGGACCGCTACAATGTGCTGCTGCGCAGCCGCGGCCTGCCGCTTATCGAACGTCCAGCGTAGCGAAGGCCGAGACGGCTTCGCCGCCGTCGTCCATCCCTTCCGCCACCGCTTCAAAACGTCCGCCGTACGCGGGCGTTTTGCATTCCAGGGTGAGGGTCTCGCCGGGCTCGAGGGTGAGCAGCGGATGCCACCAGATGGTCTGGCGGTAGTCGGGGTAGTCGCTCCCGACACCCGCACAGGTATAGGCGAGGGGCAGCGAGCAGCCTTGGAAATCGACGATGCGCACGTTGTCTTCGAACTGCATCGAGGGGAGGGTGCCCTTGTAGGTGACGAAGTTGACCACGCCGTTGAAGTTGCGGGCCCCGAGGAAATAGGAGTCCTGGTAGATGTCGATGTGGTCGACAAGCAGCGGGTCGTAGCCGATGATCTTCTCGTGGTCGAGCACGGGGATGCCGTCCAGCAGGACGAGAGCCGCTCCCTGCGGGAAGGAATAATTACCCAGCAGGTCCACCACGCGTACCTGCAATTCGCGTTTCCCGTCCACGCGCCGGACCCGCAGTTCGGGGATGAACTCGATGAAGACCTCCTCCATCACCGGGAAGCGGGTGTAGTCGTCGAGGATGTAGCGGGTACGGTCCCGTTCGTCGAAGACCAGGTGCCGGCGGACCGGGATGGCGGTATAGAGGGTGTCGGCGTCGAAATTCTTCTCGAGCTGCATTCCGAGACTGCGCAGCCGCAAGGCGGAGGCATAGTCCCCGCTCATCTCCAGGCGCGGAATCTGCCCGGCGTCCAGGTTGAGGAAGGGGTTCTCGAGCTCGAGGTGGCAGACGTTGTCCCGTCCGATGCCCTCGATCTCCAGGAACATTTCCCGCTCTCCGTAGATGTTATCGGTGAAGAAGGTGGCCCGGCCGTCTTCGGAGATGGATTCTGAATAAATGTTTTCGCCGCCGCCCGGGGAAGAAATGAAGGCGTATTTGTAGATCAGGTCCTGCATCCCTGCGGCGTCCAGGCCGCTCACGCGGGCCCGGATGATTTCACCCTCGTATTCGGGGATGACCCCGGGGGAGAAACGCCCCTGCGCAGGCAGCCTGCGGATCCCGTCCACGAAATCGGTGATTCCCAGGCCCGCAGGGGCGGGAATGCCGTCTGCGTGGTGCACGCCGAGTTGGAAGCGGACCGTCTGCGTCCCGTTGTTGGTCACGCTGATCTGCGTGGCGGAGGACCTGGAGGCGGAGCCGCCGGTGCGGATGGAGAGGGCGCCGGCCGTCTGGCGGGCGGGCGCCGCGGGAGCGTGTTCCACGATCCCGACCCCTTCCGGGGAGCGGTCGGTGGTGAAGGTATTGAAGACGGAGAAGGTCCGCGCGCCGGTCAGCGCATCGAAGCCCTCTTCGGAGGCGCCCAGGAGGGTGTAGGCGAACAGGCGGTAGTTGCCGGTCGGAAGCGCGGTGGGCAGGAAGAAACGCCCGGCGCCGCGCCCGTGGTCCAGAGCGATCTTGGCGGTGTGCACCAGCCCTTGCGGGGAATGGATTTCCACATAGGCGATCTTGCTGAGGGTGGAGTAGCGGCCCGTGGCGGCATTCAGGCACCAGGCCGACATCCACACGGCGTCTCCGGCCACATAGACGTCCCGGTCGGTGGACACGTAGACCCGTTCGCGTACGCGCTGCTGCGCGCTCAGCGGGAGTGCGGTCAGGCAGAGGGAAAGCAGTATCAGGAGTCTTTTCATCGCTTGCTAATAGTGGTTGTTGGGCCAGTCGGCGGGTTTGTTCTTGGTGCCGCCCGCGAGCCGGCAGTCCACGCAGGTGCGGGAGGCCCACACGTAGACTTCGGCGCCGGTCATGGGATCGACATTGATGGTCTGCGGGAGGAAGCCGTTCTTCTCGTAGTATTCCTGGAAATCACCGGGGGTGATTTCCTCCACGTCGTCTTCCCGCACGAGCCTGCGCAGAGTGCAGAAGTGTTCCAGGGAATTGTCGTAGTACATCCGGGCCTCGGCCTGCCGGGCCGCGCCGATGTAGCCGAGTACGGGGAGGTCGGGGTCGGACAGGCAGCGGATATTGCCGGCCATCTGGCTCGGGGTCGGGGAGAAGATCGTGCCCTGGTTCTGCGAGTTGTCCTCGATGTTCTTCCAGTACAGGTAGGCCTCCTCGGTCATCGCCTCCAGGCGGACGTCCAGCCGGTAGAGGACCGACAGCCGCTGGTCCGCGGCCGGGACGCGGTGGAACTCCAGGTCCACGAAGCGGTCTTCCGTCTGCTCGACCGTGTTGAAGATGCGGATCTCCGGGGAGTAGTACTCCTTCCAGCAGTAATAGGTGTTCTCGTTGGCGGGGAACCGGATGAGTCCTTCGCGGGGCCGGCGGGTGGCGCGGGCCACTTCGGGATCGTAATAGTGGGTGGCGTACAGGAGAGCCGTGTATTCCCAGGCCTCGTCGTAGGTCCAGCGGAAGTAGTGGTGCCCGTGGCAATGCATGCTCAGGGCGACGTTCAATTCCTGGCGCTGATCATCGAGGATGTAGGTCAGGTCGTCGATGACCGGGGCGGAGCAGGGCTCGATCCATTCTGTCTCGAAGACCTCCCCGGTGGAGGGCGTCTCGAAATGGACGCGGTAGCGGGTATTCTCGTCGAGGCTGCGGGTGTCGAAGGTCAGGGCGGACACGCTGGAGCGGAATGCCTGGTCGACGCCGGAGAGATCCGCTTCGTCCATCGGCAGGAGTTTTCCGCCGTTCTCAGCCTCGATGTAGCCCGTGAATTCGGGCATCTTGATGGATTCCGAAACCCCGATCGGATAGACCCGGGAGAAGAGGAAGGTGCTGGTGGACCCGGGGTGGATGTCGCCTTCGATGACCAGGCGGCGGTCCGAACTCACGACATCCGGATGGAAGGGATAGATGCAGGAGGCCGTCGTCAGCAGGAGGGCGAGCAGGGCTGCGGTGCGGAGTATATGCTTAGGAGCCATCAGAACTTCAGATTGAGGTTGAGGTAGGGGATGGGGCAGGCGAATACGGAGAGCATCCGGGCGGACACGGCCTCCCCGACACCCGTGGAGTAGAAGACGGAGTAGGCATTCTTGCGCCCCGTCACATTATAGATGCCGAGGGTCCAGGACATGTGGGAGAACTGCTTCAGGTAGTGTCCCGGCTCGATGTTGAGGGCCAGGTCGAGCCGGAAGTAGTCCGGGATCCGGTAGGCGTTGCGGTCCGAATAGGCGAGCCGCCAGCCGCCGCTGTAGCGGTAGTACCCGGTCGGGATGGTGACCGGGCGGCCGGTGGCGTAGTCAAGGTTGACCGACAGGGAATAGCGGTGGGTGAACTTGTAGTTGCCGACCAGTTTGACCTCGTGCGGCTTGTCGTGGGGGGCGTTGTACCACCTGCCTCCGTTGATGGTCTCCACCCCGCGGTCGTACATCTCGCGCAGGAAGGTGCGGGCATAGGCGTAGGAGACCCAGCCGGTCAGCTTGCCGGAGGATTTCTTGGCCATCAGTTCCACGCCGTAGGCCTTGCCGTAGGTTTCCACCAGGTCGTCCACGAGATGCTCGTTCATCAGCAGGGTCGCCCCGGACTTGTAGTCCAGGTAGTGGGCCATCTGCTTGTAGTAGCCTTCCAGCGAGAGGTCCACCGTGCCGTCGGCCACGGTCCAGTAGAGGCCGGTCGCTGCCTGCCAGCCGGTCTGCGGACGGATCCGGCTGTTGCTGAGCTGCCAGGTGTCCATCGGCGAGATGGAGGAGGTGTTGGAGATCAGGTGGATGTACTGGCTCATCGTGTTGAAGCCGGCCTTCAGGGAGAGGTTGTCCCGGAAGGAGTACTTGCCGGAGAAGCGGAACTCGGGATTGACGTAGAATTTCCGGGGATTCAGGGCCAGCAGGCCGCTGACGCGGATGCCACCCTCGAGGGAAAGCCGGGGGTTGATGGTCCAGTTGTCGCTGAAGAACAGGGCGGGCTCCAGGGCCTGCTGGAGCTCCAGCGTACGCGACTGGATGAGGGTCGACTCCGGATGCAGGCCGGTCAGGCTGCCCGGCGAAAGGCGGTACCCGGTGGCATTGAAGCCGAACGAGAGGTTGTGCGCGTGCTCGGTGTCGTAGCGGAAGGTGGCTTTGAGGTAGGCCTGGCGGATGCCGCTCTTGATCTGGAAACCGGACATCTCGTTGAAGTCGTTGTCGAAATCGGCGCGGTACTGGTCGTAACCGGCCGCGGCCACGAGGTTGAGCCGGGAGCCCAGGCGGCTGCGCCATTTCAGCGAAGCGTTGAGGTTGGCATAGCGGAAAGTGGTGTCGCGGTTGAAGGAGAAGCCGTCCCGGGACCAGTAGCCGAAGGCTTGGATGGAGTTGTTGTCGTTGATCTTGTGGGTCAGCGAGGCGTTGAGGTCGCTGAACGAGGCCCGTCCGCCGTGGTAGTTGCTGCTCTCGGGCAGGAGGTTGAGGATCCAGTTGGAATAGGTGGTCCGGCCGCCCACGATGAAGGTGGTGCGGCCTTTGGAGAGCGGCCCCTCGAGGTGGAAGCGGCTGGTCAGCAGGCCGATGCCCAGCGAACCGGCGAGTTTGTTGCTGTTGCCCTCGCGGGCACGCACGTCCAGCACCGAGGAGATGCGCCCGCCGAACTCCGCGGGGATGGAACTTTTGTAGAGTTCCACCTCGCTGACGATGTCGGGGTTGAATGCGGAGAAGATGCCGAACAGGTGGGTGGGATTATAGATGGTACCCTCATTGAAGAGGACCAGGTTCTGGTCAGTGGCGCCGCCGCGGACGTTGAAGCCGCTGGAGGCTTCGCCCACGGATTTCACGCCCGGCAGGGTGAGCACGGCCTTGATGATGTCGCCCTCGCCGAAGGCGGAAGGAATCTTGTTGATGACCTCCATCCGCACACGCTCCAGGCCGATCTTGGCGTCACGGTGGCGGGAGATGGCGTCGGCGGAGACCACGGCGCCGTCCAGGGCGGTGACCTTCTCCTTCATCACGATGTCCAGCGTGCCGTTGTCCCAGACCTTCAGGGTGAGGTGCATGTCGTCGAGGGAATAGCCGCTGAAATTCAGGCGGTTATCTCCGACCGGCAGGGAGAGCCGGTAAAAGCCGTCGGCATCGGTGACGGTGTAGGCGCCGGTCTTGTCGTCGTACACTGACACGCCGGTCAGCGGTTCGCCGCTGGCGATGTCGCGGACGTGGCCGCTGACGAAGACCTTGCCGCTGCGGCCCGCGTTGGTCTCGCCGATCTCATAGACTTTGTTCTGGAAAGTGGCCACGGCGCTCTGCTCGGCGAGCCACTGGCGCAGGCCGCTGTCGTCGGTGAGCCGGGTCCTGCCGTCGTCGAAGTAGCCGGGAGGCAATTCGGTGAGCACGGACTTGCCGTGGAGGATGAAACTGGCGCCCTCGTAGCGGCTGATGATGTAGCCTTTCTCGCGCAACGCCGCGAAAGCGGCTTCGAGGAATTCCGTACGCGGGGCGCTGACGGTGAAGGTGGACTGCTCGGCCTCGTCCAGGACGATGTAGATGTCCGGCCGTATCTCCTTGCGCAGGAAGCGGATCAGCGAATCCAGCTCGACGCGCTTGACTTCGAGCAGATTCTGGGCACCGGCGCCGAAGACGCCGAGCCCCAGGGCGGAGAGAAGGATCAGGAGAATTCTTTTCATCGGGCGGCTTCGTTGAGGATGGCGAGGCAGTAGGCGTCGAAGCCGACGTCAAAGGAATCGATCCCCTGGGCGCGCAGGCTCCTGCGGATCTCCCGGCGCCTGTCGGGGAATTTGCGCAACAGCTGTCCCTTGGTGCGGAAGCGGGTGAAGTGCCCGTCGCGGTCGCGGAAATAGTAGGAGGTGGAGATGGAGAAATAGCGCGTCAGGTTGGTATTGTAGTTCTCGTCATAGTAGCCGATCGCCTTGCCGTTGACATTGACGGTGGAGGAGCTCAGGTGCTTGACGACGTGCTTGTAGACTTGTTCGGGCCCTGTCCCGAGCACCTCGAAGAAGCCGTCCGGCAGCACGCCGGCCGGGTCGGAGATGACGGTGACGAAGCGGCGCCCGTCGAAAGTCAGGGACGAGACCCGCTCCGCCGGGAGGGCCACCGAGACCTGTCCCCGGGACAGGCGGGCGAGCGCGCATTGGGCGTAGGCGTCGATGTTGAGGGAGACGTCACCGTAGCATTTATCGTCGAATACGATCTCACCTACGACGTACTCGGGGGTCTCCCAATACAGATGCCCGTTGGCCGGGAAGGTAGTGCGGTTGGCTTGTTTGCCGCGGTAGAGGACGGAGCGGTCCCCGGCGGCTTCCTGGAAGGTCCGGACTTCCGGCGGAATCTGGGCCTGGATACTAGTAGCAGTGAGCAGCAGGGCGAACGAACTGCTCAAAAAGCAAAATAATCGGTTCATCGCGCACAAAAATACAATTCTTATTTTATATAACGCGCGGGGTTTCAGACAAATTCTTTGGATTATCGGGATTTTTGTCTAAATTTGCACACTTTTTCCCGCAGTGGGGGAGAGTGTTTGTATTAACCCTTTAATTTTGCTGAAAGATGGCTGAATATTTGATGCCTGAGAAGAAGCAAGAGATTTTCGCGAAGTACGGGAAGTCTAATAAGGACACCGGCTCACCTGAGAGTCAAGTTGCTTTATTTTCCTACCGTATCGCTCACCTTACCGAGCACGTGAAGAAGAACAAGAAAGACGTGGTCACCCGTCGCAGTCTTCTCCGCCTCGTCGGTAAGCGTCGCCAAATCCTGGACTACCTCCAGGAGGTCGACATCGAGAGATACCGTAAAATTGTCAAGGAGCTCGGTCTCCGTCGATAATCAGATAGGAAAAGACAGGGGGATGGTTCCCGGACGGGGCCATCCCCTTTTTGATGAAAAAGACGTATAAAGACGCAATAGAAGAAATGAATGTAATCAACAAGAAAATCGAACTCGCGGACGGCCGCGTGATCGAGATCGAAACCGGCAAGCTGGCCAAGCAGGCCGCCGGTTCCGCCGTAGTCAAGATGGGTGGCACGATGGTGCTTGCCACCGTCACCTGTGCCGATGAAGTCAAGGAAGGCACGGACTTTATGCCCCTCACCGTGGATTATCGTGAGAAGTATTATGCTGCAGGTCGTTTCCCCGGCGGCTTCCTCAAGCGCGAAAGCAAGCCCTCCGATTACGAGGTGCTCATCGCCCGCCTGGTCGACCGGCCCATCCGCCCGCTTTGGCCGGATGATTTCCACCTGGAAGTTTTCGTCCAGATCAGCCTCATCTCCGCTGAGAAGGATGTCCAGCCCGACGCCCTCGCGGGCCTCGCGGCTTCCTGTGCCCTCGCCGCCTCCGACCTGCCTTTCGGCGGTCCTGTCTCCGAGGTGCGTGTGAGCCGCATCGGCGGCGAATTCGTCATCAACCCGACCTTCTCCCAGATGAAGGATTCCGACCTCGAACTGATGGTCGCCGCCACCGAGGAGAACATCATGATGGTCGAGGGCGAGATGAACGAAGTCTCCGAGCACGACATGCTCGAGGCCATCAAGTTCGCCCACGAAGAGATCAAGAAGCACTGCCGCGTGCAGAAGGAGCTCATGCACGAGCTCGGCACCGACGGCGCCAAGCGCGACTATCCCCACGATCCGGAAGATGAGACCCTGAAGCAGGCCGTTCACGATTTCTGCTACAGCAAGTGCTACGAGCTGGCCAAGGCCGCGAAGCCCAAGAAGGAGCGCGAGGCCGGTTTCAAGGCCATCAAGGAGGAGTTCCTCGCCACGATTCCCGAGGAAGAACTCGAGGAGAAGACCCCGCTCGTGGAGCGCTACTATCACGCCGAGGAGAAGGAAGCGATGCGCAACCTGATCCTGGACGAGGGCATCCGCCTGGACGGCCGCGTCTGCAATGAGGTGCGCCCGATCTGGTGCGAGGTGGACTACCTTCCCTGCGCCCACGGCAGTGCCATCTTCACCCGCGGCGAGACCCAGTCCCTGGCGTCCGTGACCCTCGGTACCAAGATGGATATGAAGGAGATGGACGAGGTGCTCATCCAGGGCGACCAGCAGTTCGTGCTCCACTACAACTTCCCGCCGTTCGCCACCGGCGAGGCCAAGCCGCAGCGCGGCCCCGGCCGTCGCGAGATCGGCCACG
>JAEEVG010000029.1 GCA_016290835.1 Bacteroidales bacterium
CTATACCGACATCGCCATCGGCGTGGCGATGCTGATGGGCTTCTACCTGCCCCAGAACTTCAATTCGCCTTATAAGGCCTCCAATCCGCAGGACTTCTGGCGGCGCTGGCATATGTCGCTGAGCCGCTGGCTGCGCAACTACCTCTACATCCCCCTGGGCGGCAACCGCAATGCCTCCTTCGGGACCTGGTTCTGGATCGCCCTCTTCGCGCTGATCGCGGCCATCCTCTCCGGCAGCTGGGCCGTGTCGGGCATCTTCGTGGGCCTGGCGGCCGTACTGGGCATCGTCGCCTACTTCCATCCGGACCGCCGCAAGAAGATCATCGCCAACATCAACCGTTTCATCACGATGCTGCTGGGCGGCCTGTGGCACGGGGCTTCCTGGAATTTCATCATCTGGGGCGGCCTGAACGGCATCGGCCTGGTGGTGTACCAGTTCTGGAAAGACATGCGCTGGGGTTGGCGTTTCGCCCTGGTCAGCGCCGGGACGATCCTGCTCGGGGTGCTGCACTGGACGGTGGGCGAACCGGTGTGGAACCTGCTCTTCGTCTGGTCCGCCTGCATCTGGACCGGTACCTTGGTGCGCTTCATCTATCACCTCTGCGGCGGCAAGGGCTTTGCCGGCCTCGGCTACATCTGGGGGGTGCTGCAGACCTTCACCTTCATCACCTTCACCCGGCTGTTCTTCCGCAGCGGCAGCAACCTCGATCCGGCGACGGCCAACGAGGTGGCCTGGCAGACGGCCCGGCGGATGGTGCACCAGATCGGCTCCGGCTGGGATTGGGCCCTGGTGCCGCAGATCTGCGCCCAGTACTGGCGGGTCTTCGCGCTGGTGATCCTGGGAATGGTCATCCACTGGCTGCCCGTGCGCTGGAAGCGCTGGTACCGCATCAATTTCGCCCTGCTCCCGCTCCCGGTGATGGCCCTCGCCGTCGTCGCCGTGGTCTTCCTCGTCTATCAATTCATCACCGCCGACCTCCAGGCATTCATCTATTTCCAGTTCTAGCCTATGTTCTTCCTCGTCCTGTTCGCTGCCGTGCTGCCGGCCCTGGCCCTGCTGTATTTCATTTACCGGAAGGATGATCTGCGTACGGAGCCGCCGAAGCAGGTGCTGACGGCATTCTCGCTGGGGATGGTCGCCGCGGTGGTGTCGATGTTCATCAGTACGCCCCTGATGGTGCTGGGCGTCTTTACGGAAGAGGCCACGACCGTGGGCGAGCATTTCCGGCAGGCCCTGTTCGGGGCGGCGCTGCCGGAGGAGACGGCCAAGCTGGTGGTTCTCTGGCTGTTCCTGCGCAGGAATCCGTATTTTGACGAATGGGTGGACGGCATCGTCTATGCCGCCTGCATCGGACTGGGCTTTGCGGCGCTGGAGAATGTCCTCTACCTGTTCAACAACCTGGACGAATGGGTCTCGGTCGGCATCCTGCGGGCCTTCCTGTCCATCCCGGCCCATTTCTTCTTTGCGGTCACGATGGGCTATTTCGTCTCGCGGGCGAGTTTCGGCGACATTTCCAAATTCAGGTGGAACCTCGCGCTGGCCCTGCTCTGCCCGGTCATCTTCCACACCCTGTTCGACTTCCCCTTGATGCTGACACAGATATCAGGCGCCACCGGAGGCCTGGTCTTCCTGGTCCTCGGTATCTATATTTTCATGGCCGTGAAGAGCAAGCGTTTCTACCTCGCCCACCACGCCACGGACGCCTCAATGATGGATCAATATTCTCCGCCGCGCAACCAGCGGGATTTGACGTAGGCCCCCTGGGCCTCGTACTGGGCACGTTCCGCCATCCATTCCGGATCCTCGGTCACGTTTTCCGCCCGGTCGGTGTAGAGCACGCCGTCCAGGTGGTCGGCTTCGTGCTGGAAGATGACGGCCGTGTAGCCATAGACGGTATCCGTGACGGCCTGCAGGGTCTCGGGATCGGTCCAGCGGACGATCACGCCCTCGCTGCGGGCCACGATGCCCCGCTTCCCGGGGATGGACAGGCAGCCTTCCGGCCCGCGCACTTCCTTCCCCAGATGCTCCAGGATGTGGAGGTTGGGATAGACTTCAAAAGGCTCTCCTTCCTTGTCGAAGCGCTGCAGGGCCACGATGCGCCGGCGGAGGCCCACCTGCGGCGCCGCCAGGCCCACGCCGTCCTGCTGGGGCGAACGGACCGTACAGACCATTTTGTGGGCCAGCATCTTGTAGAGATCGCTCTGCAGCTCTTCGTCGCTGAGGTCCCGGCAGGGGGCGCGCAGCAGCAGGCTGTCCTCGAAATCGGAGACCACGCTGACATACATCACCGAATCGTTCATCGTGATCACGGTGCGCTCCCACACCTCGAACGGCCCCGCCAGTTTCCGGCCCTGGCCGCAGGACGCCGCCAGGACGAGCAGGATGACGGGAATCAAGTATTTGGCTTTCATAATGGGGAAATCTTTATCGGACCTTGCTGTCGCAGTACCAGCAGCGGGTGATGCCGTTTTCGGCGAGGCGGAAGCGCGGTTGGTGCTTCTCGTTGTTGCAGATGCATTTCGGGTTGGAGCAGTGCAGGGCGGGGTTGAGGATGGGCGCCTCGTGCTCCGGCATCACGTGCTCCGGATCGTTCCGCCACTCCATCAGGCTGACGATCAGCGACATCCGCACGAATTTGCCGTTCTCCACCTGGCGGAAATACGCCGCCCGCGGATCATCGTCCACCTCGGTGAGGATCTCGTTGACGCGGGGCAGGGGGTGCAGCACGGCCATCTTCGGCTTGGCGAGCGCCATACGCCGCGCATCCAGCACGAAGCTGTCCTTCACGCGGTCGAATTCGTCCTCGTCCAGGAAGCGCTCCTTCTGCACACGTGTCATATAGAGCACGTCCAGCTCGGGGATGGCCTCGTCCAGGTTGTCGGTCTCGCGGTACTCTACGCCCATTTTCTCACAGACGTCCAGTTTGATGTAATCGGGCAGGCGCAGCTCGTCCGGGGCGATCAGCACGACCTTGATGCCGTGATAGCGCGACAGGGCCTTGATCAGGGAGTGGACCGTGCGGCCGAAGCGGAGGTCGCCGCAGAAGCCGATGGTGATGTCGTCGATGCGGCCCAGTTCACGCTTGATGGTCAGCAGATCGGTGAGCGTCTGGGTGGGGTGGCTGTGGGAGCCGTCGCCGGCGTTGATGATCGGCACCCGGGATACCTCGGAGGCCACCAGCGGGGCGCCCTCGATGGGGTGGCGCATCGCGATGATGTCGGCGAAGCAGCCCAGCACGCGGACGGTGTCCTGCACCGTCTCGCCCTTGGCTGCGGAGGAGTTCTGGGGGTTGGAGAAGCCGAGGACCTGGCCGCCGAGCTCCATCATCGCGGCGGTAAACGAGAGCCGCGTGCGGGTGCTCGGCTCATAAAAGAGGGTCGCGAGCTTCTTGTGGGCCATGCTGCCCTGGTAGCGCTCGCGGTGGGCGATGATGTCTTCGGCCAGGACGATGATCTGGTCGATCTCCTCTTTCCTGAGGTCGGTGGGGTCGATGAGGTGTTTCATAAGGCGTTGCGGAATGCGAGGACTTGTTCTTTCTGGGCGGGGGAGATGTAGCCTTCTTCGACGGCCACGTCCACGAGGGTATCGAGGTTGCTGAGGGAGTAATTGACGACGTTCGCGGCCGCGAGCCTGTCCAGGCCCTTGCGGATGCCGTAGGTGAAGATGCTGACGATGCCGAGCACCTCGGCGCCCGCTTCGCGCAGGGCTTCCACCACCTCGATCACGCTGCCGCCCGTGGAGATGAGGTCTTCGACCACGACGACCTTCTGACCGGGTTCGAGGCGGCCCTCGATGCGGTTGGTGCGTCCGTGGCTCTTGGCCGAACTCCGGACATAGCCCATCGGCAGGCCGAGCAGGGTAGCGGTGATGGCGGCGTGGGCGATGCCGGCGGTGGAGGTGCCCATCAGGGCTTCACACGCCGGGAAATGCGTGCGCACCAGGGTGGCGAGGCCTTCCTCGATGTGCGTGCGCACGGCGGGGGCGGAGAGGGTGAGCCGGTTGTCGCAGTAGATCGGGCTCTGGATCCCGCTGGCCCAGGTGAAGGGCTCGTCCGGGCGCAGGAACACGGCGCCGATCGAGAGCAGGTCTTTGGCAATCAGTCTTTGCATAAGCTATTGATTCAAAAATTCTTTCAGACAGCGTTCGTAGGCGGCGACGGGATCGCTTGCGGCCGTGACCGGGCGGCCGACCACGATGTAGTCGGAGCCGATCTGCCGGGCGCGGGCGGGGGTGGTGATGCGGACCTGGTCGTCCTTCGCGGCATCCGCGAAACGGATACCCGGCGTCACGGTGAGGAAGTCCGGGCCGCAGGCGGACTTGACCATCGCGGCCTCCAGGGGAGAACAGACGACTCCGTCCAGGCCCGCTTCCCGGGCATTCCGGGCATAGTGTACGATGGTCTCGTCGATGCCGGCGCCGATGAGCAATTCGCGTTGCATCCGCTCCTCGCTGGTGGAGGTGAGTTGGGTGACGGCCACAAGCAACGGTCTTGTGCCGTCCTCTCTTGTCAGGCCCTCCAGCGCGGCGCGCATCATTTCGACGGTGCCGGCCGCGTGGACGTTGACGATGTCCACGTCCAGCGCGGAAAGCACGCGCATCGCCTTCTTGACGGTGTTGGGTATGTCGTGGAGCTTGAGGTCCAGGAAAACAGGGTGTCCGCGGCGCTTGATCTCGCGCACGATGTCCGGTCCTTCGGCGTAGAATAGCTCCATGCCGATCTTGACGAAGGGCTTACGGTGTCCCTCGAAGGCGCCCAGGAAGTCCAGGGTCTGCTGCCTGCTTGCAAAATCGCAGGCGATGATGACGTCTTTTGCCATTATACGATGCCGATGATTTCTTGTAAACTGTTGATTCCGAGGCTGTCCATCAAGGCGGGCAGGGCCGCGATGATCTCCGGACAGGCCTGCGGATTGCGGAGGTTCTCCGCGCCCACCTGCACGGCGGTGGCCCCGGCCATCATCATCTCAATCACGTCCTCCGCGCGGGCCACCCCCCCGCAACCCATCACGGGGATGCGGCAGGCGTGCGCGACCTGCCAGACCATCCGCAGGGCGACCGGGAAGACGGCGGGGCCGGAGAATCCGCCCATTTTGTTGGCGATCACGCTCCGGCGCCGGCGGATGTCGATGCGCATGCCGAGCAGGGTGTTGATCAGCGTGAGCCCGTCCGCCCCGGCGTCCTCACAGGCGCGGGCGATGGCCACGATGTCCGTCACGTTGGGGCTGAGCTTGATGAAGACCGGCTTGCGGGTGACGGCCTTGACCGCTTTCGTTACCTCGGCGGCGCAGGCGGGGTCGGTGCCGAAGGCCATCCCGCCGCCGTGCACGTTGGGGCAGGAGATGTTGACCTCCAGCAGGTCGATATCCGGGCAGGCGTCCGCCCGGGCGCAGTTGTAGGCGTATTCTTCGACGGAATAGCCGCTGATGTTGGCGATGATGACTCCGTCGTAGATCCGGCGCAGGGCGGGGGCCTTCTCCGAGACCAGCACCTCGATGCCCGGGTTCTGCAGGCCCACGGAATTGATCATCCCGGCGGTGCACTCGGCGATGCGCGGGGTGGGGTTGCCGAAGCGGGCCTCCCGGGTGGTCCCCTTCAGGGAAATGCCGCCCAATACATTGAGGTCCAGGCTGTCGGCGAGTTCGAGGCCGAAGCCGAAGGTGCCGCTGGCGGGGATGACCGGATTCTTCAGCGGGAGTGCGCCGAGGCGTACGGAAAGGTCTTTGGGTGCTACCATGGCAGGTCCTCCTTATCGAAAACGGGGCCGTCGGCACAGACGCGTTTCGGCCCGGAAAGGGTCTGGACCGTGCAGCCGTAGCAGAAACCCGCCCCGCAACCCATCCGCTCCTCGAGGCTCGCTTCGCCGGGGGTGGGGAGGGCGGCGCAGAGGGCTTTCATCATCGGCAGCGGCCCGCAGGTGTAGAAACGGTCGAAGACGGGCTGCGCCGCGGCGATGGCATCGGTGACGAAGCCTTTCGTGCCCGCGGAGCCGTCCAGGGTAGCGAGCAGGACCGGGATGCCGAGCGCGCGGAACTCCTGCTCCAGGCAGATCTCATCCGCACGGTTGAAGCCCAGCACGGCGGTGACTTGCTTCCCCAGTGTCTGCAACTCCTTGGCCAGCAGGTAGAGCGGCGCGGCCCCGAGGCCCCCGCCCGCGAGCAGCGCCGCCTCGCGGCACCGCTCCGGATGGAATCCGCTGCCCAGGGGCAGCAGCAGTTCCAGGCCCTCCCCGGGCTTCATCCCGGCCATCGCGCGCGTCCCTTCCCCGACGACTTTATAATAGAGAACGACGCCGTCGGGCAGGATGTCGCTGACGGAGATGGGCCGGCGCAGGTAGAAGCCCGGCAGGGCGATATCCACGAACTGCCCGCTGCGGATCGCCACGGGAGCATCCGTGCGCAGCACCAGGCGGAACGTATCCCGCGCCACCGCTTCGTTTTGCTCGATTTTGAACAGACGCTTCTGCATATCCTTGCGAAGATAAGAATAAATCTTGAATATGGATCAGGGGGTGGTCAGCAGATTGCCGAAGAGGAGCCCGATACGCAGGTAGGGCGGCGGACGGTAGCCGCGGACCCAGTCGGTCAGGGCTTCGCCGTAGCCGTAGTTGAACTGGGCGAAGAGCGAACAGAAGCCGATCTTGCGGGCCACCCCCGCTTCGATGTTGATGCCCTGGGGGCCGGAGACCGGAGTGAAAGTCGCGGCTGCCTGCCATTTCTCGCCCAGATAGCCGGCCGTAAAGTCCGCATAGCCCTGGAACCGGGAGAAAACCTCCTGGGTGAGTTCCTCGTCGTACCAGCCGATTCCTGCCCGAAGCTGGACTTTCAGCACCAGGCCGGACGGGAAAAAAGCCCCGTATTCGCCGAAGAAGTAGTTGATCGAACGGCTGAAGGTGTCGCCGGCGGTGCCCCGCATGGGCCGGCCGTTGGATTTGTGCTCCAGTCCGAAGCGCAGGCCGCTGCTTTCCAACGGTATCGACAGATAGAGGCCCGGAGAGAAGCAGTTGTCCCGGAACGGGGATGAGTCGTCGAAGAAGTCCCAGATCGAGATCTGGGTATAGCCGAAACGGAGGTCCAGTCCTTCGCGGCCGGAAATGTGCTCCCACAGGGGGATCGCGGTGCTGAACTGGAACTTGAAGCCGGCAGTGCTCTTGTCCACGGGGCCCCGCAGGGGGACGCCTCCGATGAAATACATCGGCTTGAGAGGACGGAACGGGAAGTCCGAAGCTTCCTGGGCCCCGGCCGGAAAGCCCGACAAGAGGGCAAGCGCAATGAAGAATAGATGCTTCTTCATATAGGACAAAAAAGGACAGCCAAGCGGCTGTCCGGGTCAATCGTCAAAAAAAAGCAAGGGCAGGAGGCCTTCTGGAAGCCGCCGCAGCGGGAATCGTTCGTGAGGGTGGTCCTGACCATTGCTGTAAATCCTTGCAAATATAAAAATAAAACTTGAAAAACCCGCCCCCGCTCGCCCGGCAGGGCGGCTGGAACCAGAGAGAGGCAGCGGCGAGATCTCGGCCAGGAGCGGAGAAGGCCTCCAGCGCTCCCGAAACAAGAAAAGTTGACTCTATTTGTAGATAGGTGTCCAGAAAATCGCCATCTGGTGCAAAATAACTGGCTACCTATCCCTTGAAACCTACAATAACGACCCAAAAGCCCGATAGGTAGCCGCTAAAAACGCGTACAACGGCGTTTTTGTGGACACCTGTTTTGGAGTATGTCGGAGATCCCGGGGCAAGCCCGGGATGAGGGGGTATATCCTTCGCTGCGCTCAGGATGACAGCAGTCCCGGGCAAGCGGGGCCCGCCGAGAGCCTCCAAAACTCTCGGCGGCTGCCCCTCCCGCCGCTCTTGGGCGGAAAGCCTGGCACACACCCAGTTCCTCCGGGACCGTGATGAGGATGTTGTTGATAATCAATAAGAACACAGATCCGTGGTACATTTAGACGGTACCACGGATCTAGCAAATCATTATGTATCAATTACTTCCTCATCACGCGCGATAAGCCGCCAGACAGCGGCAGGCCGGAGGCCGTTTTTGTGCCCGGAATGAGAAGCCGAGCCCGAGCTAGAAGTTCAAGGCGAAGCCGATTCCGGAAGGGGTGGGACCGAAGGTCAGGGCGACGGTGCCGGAGGCCGGGTCGTTGCAATCCTTGACGATGCGGCGGAGGTGGCTGTTGCCGTTGATGAGCAGGACGATGCCGGTGATACCGGCCACGGCGCCGACCCCCGCGGCGATCATCCCGCCGTTGATGTGGGGCGACATCCCGTTCCAGACGCCCTGGACGGCCTCCTCTCCGCCGACGGCAACGAGTGCGGAGCCCACGGCGCCGCCCACCACCATCACCGTGCTATAGAGCACGCCCACGCCGGCGAGGGTGAAGCCGCCCGCGGTGAGGCCGATGCCCCAGCCGCGCTGCGAGCTGTATTTCTGCCAGTCGGCGCTCAATTGCGGGCCGCCGGCCTGTTCGAGCAGCAGGAGGGTGCCCGCTTTGTCGAGTTTGACGCTGTCCACGGCGATGCGGGTGCCCTTGCGGACGAGATCGCCCGGCTTCCAGTCAGGCACGGTCTGGGCCAGTGCCGCGCTGCTGAGCAGCAGGAGCGCAGCGGCGAAAAGGATATGCAGATGCTTCTTCATAGATCCTAAAGGTAGCAATTATTTCTAAAAGTGGGGCGGCGAAAGGGCCAAAATCCTGCCACGACGCCGCTTTTTCCTGATCAGGACAGAAAAAAGCGGCGCCACGTGCCCGGACAAAAGCCCTTAACTATGGCACGATCACTTCAGTTTGAAAACCACCAACAGCGGATTGCCCTCCTCGTCGAAGCCCTCCAGCAGCGGCCGGGCCGCCGGGACGAGCGCGACCAGTTCATCCTTGAAAACAAGCTCCGGCAGGGGCAGGATGCAATGTTTCCCGTCAACCGTCGTATTCTGGAAATAGAAAGCCATGGCCATCAGCGAGTCCGCCGGGATGCTGAAGACCTGGCCATCCGACTTCCGGATGGCGAAGACCTTGTCCCGGCGGCCCGTGTCCTGAAAGCGGCAGAACAGATAGTCCGTGCCCTCGGCCGTGACGGAAAAGATCTGCTCTGCAGAGTTGTGCGCGGTGTTGACGAGCCGGGTCTCGGTCCGTCCGGCGTCGGAGAAGAAATAGGTCGTATCCGATCGTGACCCCGGGTTCAACCAGACTCCGCCCCGCCCCCGGACCGGCCCGCTGGAATACACCCGGTATCGAATATAGCCGGCAAGATCGTGGGGCCGCCCGAAGTGGATATCCGCTGTCGGAAAGGGAGAAAAGTCTGCTTTGCCGAACAGGGCCACCGTCGGAGTCTGTGAGTCGATGACCTCTCCGTCGGTCTCGTAAATGAATTGCGAGGAAAGATTGTACATCAGGAACTTGTCCGGAAGACCGGACCATTGGACGGTATTGGGGATCTCCGGATCAAGCTGCTCCGTATCCAGCGGATGGTAGCTCCCGTCATACCCGAATCGGAGGACTTTCCGGGAATTGGTGTCGTAGATGAAGAGCATTTCTTTCTCCGGATCGGAGAGCAGTCGGATGGATGGGGAAGAGAATTCCCCCGGACCGCGCCCGACGCGGCCGATTTTGCGCAAAAACCGGCCTTGACCATCGAAAACGCCCACGCAGGTATTCTCCCCGAGCCCGCAGGTAATGAAAAACATTCTCCGGGTTTCGTCGAAGCAACTGTTCGCCCCGAGCATCTGGTTGACGAAGAGACCTTGCTCTGCCCCCTGAAGCTGCACGATGCTGATTTCGGCGAGATCGGACAACGGAAGCTCGAAAGCGGGATAAGAAACCCCGGGGTCGATTGTATAGAGGATGTCCCTTTCTTTGGGCGTACAAGACGCCAGGAGAAGCAGCAAGATGGCTGTAATACTGAAAATACGCATGGGTTACTCTACAGGGCTAGTCCTGGATAATCCCTCATGGTAAATCATTGCAGCCACTTCAGGACCATAATTGGAATCCATAAAGGATGAGATATTAGAATCATAAGTAACATCACAGGAACATGTGCAGATAGACACACAGACACAAGCACAAACTGGTTTGTGGTCGCCTCCTTTGAGAGCGCTGGCTTGGCTTTGGGAAATCTGTTCCTTAGCCAAAGAAGATAGAGATAATCTTTTCATATCTAATGGTTTTAAAGAGTGGATTTACGCTTTGTATTATTCCCCGGAAAACAACTGATTTTTCCCTAATTGATAATAGTAGCCATGTTGAGAAACTAAACTATCATGGGTGCCTTGTTCAACCACACGTCCATTATGTAAGACAATGATGTTGTCCGCGTCCTTGATAGTGCTGAGACGGTGGGCTACGATAACCGCGGTTTTACCACTAAATAAAGACAATAAGTTTTGTAGAATGGCATACTCGTTTTCTGAGTCAAGAGCATTGGTCGCTTCATCGAAAAACAAATATGGTGGATTTTTGTATGCTGCACGTGCAATGAGAATCCGCTGCTTCTGGCCAGAACTTAATCCATGGCCATTGGCGCCAAGCATCGTGTTATATTGAAGAGGCAATGACTCTATCCAATCAGAAATAATCGCGATTCGTGCTGATTCCTTTACCTTTTCCATGTCTTGTTCATCGGATGACAGAGAGATATTGTTGGCTATGGTATCTGCAAAGATGAAACCATCCTGCATCACACTGCCGCATAAAGTCCTCCAATTCTTTATATTATAGTTTGATAGATCCTTGTTCCCAATATAAATGTGCCCGGAAACGGGGGAGTAAAAGCCGAGGAGCATTTTCAGTAAAGTGGTTTTTCCACTTCCAGATGCTCCGACGATAGCCGTGGTCTTCCCAGACGGAATCCGTATGGAGACGTTGTCAAGAACCTTTGCTGATCGAGGTCCGTCATATTGGAACGTCACGTTCTCCATCCTCAAATCTTCAAAGGATGGAATCGCAGATTCTTGCGCATTTAATGAAGGCTCTTCATCTTCCATACCATGAACTTCTCCGAGCCTTTCCAGAGAAATTGCAGCGTCTTGTGTGGACTGAATAAAAGAAATAAACTGTGATACAGGGGCGCTGAGATGCCCCATTACGTATTGAATAGCCATCATCATTCCCAAAGTCATCTCTCCTTTTATCACCGCAATGGCTGCGATGAATGAAATGGTAATGCTCTTCAACTGTTCAATCAAAGTACTGCCTATTTCCTGAGTCTGTCCCAGATTTAAACTCTTTATGCTAATGCGGAATAGTTGTTCTTGAGTATCTACCCATGTTTTCCGTTTCTTCTCTTCGCAATTATTTAGTTTAATGTCTTGCATTCCCGACACTATTTGAATCAATAGGTTTTGACTTAAAGACGATTGACGGAATCGTTCGTGATCAAGTTTTTTTCGGCGTTTGAGAAATAGAAATACCCAAATGATATACAGGACCGTACCAACCAGAAAAACCAGAAAGACCCATATATTGTAAGTCGCCATAACAATGCTATAAATGAAAAATGTTATAAGTGCGACGCAAATGCTTAAAAGTGTTCCGGTCAGGAACTGTTGAATCCTCGTGTGATCAGAAATCCGCTGGAGAATGTCTCCGGTATGCCTTCGGTCAAAGAATGAAATTGGCAATCTCATCAACTTGGATAGGAAATCCGAAATCAGGGAGATGCTCGTTCTGGTTGTTACTTTAAGAAGCAGACGGTTCCGTATCAGGTTGTTAGCAAGGAGCCCAAGGGTTAGCATCATTTGGGCCAAAAGGACGGCTGTAACAAAAGACACACTCTTTTCACCAATCCCTTTGTCAACGAGCGCTTGGGTTAGGAAAGGGAAAAGGAGCCCACAAACACTAGCTAAAAGCATAGTGGCGAAAATGCTGGCTATTTTTTTCTTGAATGGATTTAGATACGCGATAATTTGTCTGAAACCATATCTATTCGTTTTAATGCTCTGATTTGCAATCTCCTGAAAGGCATCAGTTGCCTCGAAGAGGATGCACAACCCTGACTGCCCGTCCGGACTCCAGTATTTAAAGAACTCTTCGCCGTTGAATTCGACGAGACCGTCTGCTGGATCGGCAACTTGCACCCTCCATCGCTTACAGCAACGTTTTATACCATATACAACAACAAAATGATTTTGCCTCCAATGGCAGATGCAAGGAAGAGGTATTTCATCCCGGAGTCTCTCCCAAGATACTTTGATGGCAGTGTTTTTTAGCCCTAACATACTTGCCGCATCCATAATGTCTGAAACAGATGCGCCTTCTTTGCCGACATAACAAGTTTCCCTTAGTAACTGAATGGAAATATCCCGTCCGTAGAACCTACATATCATCTTAAGACATGCTGGTCCACAGTCCATAACACTATTCTGCAAAACATAAGGGAAGACTCGTGGTTTCATCCTGACTATTTAAGCGAAAAGATGACAAGTAAAGGATTGCCTTCCTCGTCGAAGGAATCAATCACTGGCTTTGCGTTAGGATCAAGTGCAATCAGTTCATTTTTATATTGGATTTCCGGCATGGGCAGAATACAACGCATTCCGTCGCCCGTCGCATTGAAGAAATAAAAAGTCAAGAAACTCAACTGCTGGGGCGAGATCTTGAAGACCGCGCCGTCGGATTTGCGGATGACGAAGCATTTTTCCCAGTGCGTATCGTCTCTATATCTGCAGAAAAGGTATTCCGGGCTCTCGAATACTAGAGAAAGGATGTGTTCTGCGGTATTGTGGGTGAGGTTGACAACACGCGGGACAATCCGGCCGTCATGCTGAAAGAAATATGTCGTGTCCGAACAGGAGGACGGATTGAGCCAGACACCCTTATCGGTAGGAACGGCCCCGGTGCTATATACTTTGTAGGTCATATAGCCCTTGAAATCAAAAGGACGAGGAAACTGAAAGTCTCTTTTTTCGACCAGTGTCAAGTCCTCTATGCAAAAAATGCAGAGCATGGGTTGATGCGTTAATTCGGATTTTTGCTTTTCGTAATTGAGTAATTTGTCCCCGCTTCTCACCCATTCACCTCCAAAGATTTCTTCATCAAACTGCTTGGTCTCTATGTAATTCCCCTCATAATCATACAGAATAAATTTGTAGTCATATTTATCAATGACTAACAAATGTTTTTCCTCGGGTATAGGAAGAATAGAAATCATTTCCGAGCAGAATTCTCCCGGCCCCCGTCCTACTTTTCCGATACTCCGGATGAAATTGCCATCGAAATCAAAAACCCCGACAGAGGTCAGATGCCCAATTCCGTTTGATAGGAAAATCAATTGATTTACATCGTCAAAATACACATTCCTTCCAACCAATGTGCGGATGAAGTAGTGTTGTCCCTCTCCACCCAGGCGAATTACCCGGATGTCAAAGATGTGATTGAGTGGGACAGCGAACTCAGGATAGTCCTTGTCCGGGTTGATTAGGAATACCCTGTCCGTCGTCTGGTGCGTGCAGGCATTTATGACCAGACAAAGGGCCAGAAATGAACTATGGATAAGGCGGGAACAATTCATAAGTTCTGATCCCAGCCATTACCATCAAAATCGCTATTCATTAATGTATTAGGAGTATCTGCGGCATCTCCTGATACATCTAGATTAATATTGTTTAGGAACTCATAACATGTGCAGGTACAAATGTAAACACAGGTACAAAGGATTTTGTCGCCACCTTTGAGGGCGTTGGTTTGGCGTCTGGTGATTTGCTCCATGGCCAAGGTTGAGAGGGATAATTCTTTCATAATAAAGGAGTTTTGAATAATTGTAATAAATGTATAAGATGCGCTAAGAAACTATTTGAGGGTGAAAATAACAAGTAAAGGATTGCCTTCCTCGTCAAAGGACTCGATCAATGGCTTCGCGTCCGGATCGAGTGCAATGAGTTCATCAGGGTACAGTATTTCTGACATAGGCAGAATACAATGCCGTCCGTCACGCGTAGCATTCCAAAAGTAAAAAGTCAGGAAGCTTAATTGTTGCGGTGAGATTTTGAAGATTTCGCCGTCCGATTTATGGATGACGAAACACTTCTCCCAGTGTTCTGCATTCCTGTACCTACAGAAAAGATATTCTGGACTCTCAAAGACGAGGGAAAGGATGTGCTCTGCCGTGTTGTGGGCAAGATTGACGATACGGGGAACAATCCGACCGTCATGCTGAAAGAAATATGTCGTGTCCGAACAAGAATCCGGATTGAGCCAGATGCCATTTTCAGAGCAGACTGTCCCGGTGCTATATACTTTGTACTTTAAGTATCCAGCAGTGTCGTAAGGTCGAGAAAAATGAAAACTGCGATTTCCGATAGGACGGAGACTATCTAAATCAAATAATGAAAGTGTCGATTCCATTTGAGGATTATTTATGTCGTACGCCAGCAACTTGTTTGCAATAGATGCCCACTCATATGTATACAGTTGCTCATCAAATCGTTGGGTCTTCATATAGTTCCCGTTATAGTCGTAGCAGATGAATTTTCCATCGTAATAGTCAATGACCAGCACTTGTTCTTTTTCAGGGATGGGGAGAAATGCAATGTAATCTGAGCAGAACTCTGCAGGTCCACCTCCCACCCTGCCGATGCTTCGGATGAAATGGCCATTAAAATCAAAAACCCCGATAGATGATAGGTGCCCAATAAAACCATTTATCAAGAGTATCTGCTGATTCTTCTCGTCAAGATAAAGATTTCTTCCAAGTATATGTCGGATAAAGAAGTTCTGCTCCTCTCCTTCTAGATGAATGACTTTAACATCGAAGATATCACAGAGAGGGATGTTGAACTCCGGATAGTCCTTTTCCGGGTTAATCAAGAATAACCTGTCTGGCATTTTGTGTGCGCAGGCATTGAGGACCAGACAAAGAACCAGAAAAATAAACTGGAAATGACTTGAACATTTCATGTGTTTTGATCCCAGCCATTACCGTTAAAGTCATTGTTCTTGAGTGTCTCAGGGGTAACTGCTGAATCACCTGTCACATCGTATTGTAAATTATTCAAGAACTCATAACAAGTGCAGGTGCAGATGTAAACACAAGTACAAAGAATCTTGTCGCCACCTTTGAGGGCGCTGGTTTGTTCTCTGGAGATTTGTTCCATAGCCAAGGATGAGAGGGATAATCGTTTCATGAATGATATGAGTTAAATGCAATTATCTGTTGAAGCACATGTGATAATCTCCCTTCCATAGCTCATAGTTTGAGATACAAGGGCATAGTCGGTTAAAACGACAGTCCGGGCACGAGAAAGATGGCCGTGTTTTCAACCATACTGAATGTACATTGGTCAACTCTCTATAGACTAAATCGACAGGGGAATCATAAATATCTCCAATGGTGTCACCGTTGAGATTCCCGCACACCGTTCTGTCAGGTAAGACGAATAAATGGCCAAAACAGTTGGAGTTCAATGATTGATGGAGAAAAATGTCTCGTTTCCCACAATTGAGTATTTCTTCTCTTTGCGTGAATACATAGTTCTCGAAAAATCCATCGTTTTGATTAATTATCGGTACTATCTGTTTGTCTCGAATAGGTATTCGTTCAGCTTTGTCAAGGGCAACCGTGGAGTCGACCAAGAATAAGTGAGGGAACGCCTGTAACCGTTTGTCATAGCGTGCGGGAAAGGTTGTTATGATAACGTGGCAGAATGGATATGTCGCAGAAACTGCCATTATGGAGTCGGTGGTCCAAGAGCCGGGGGCTAGATATATAAATATGTTGGGATTTTCAAGAAATAGGTCTTCAATGTAATTCTTCTTTGGGATTAGATCGGATTCTTTCGAGGGAAAGATATTGATACGGTTAATTGGGCAATAGCGTAGATTTGCAACGAATCTCAAGAGATCAGCTCCTTGGATCTCGATGTTGGATGGAGAAAAAGGAAAGGGTACTTGATGGCTGAAAGGACTTTTGTTTTTGTCACCGGAAAGGAACAGATTTAATTGATGAACATATTTTAGCAAACAGCCTTTGTCCCCATTTTCTACCTTCTTGATAATTGATACTAAGTTTTCGTTGAGTTTAATGACAGGGGGGTATGAAGGAGAATAAAGATGCCCTGAAGAAAATATCTTTGCAAAACCAGCACTAATTAGCTTGTCAATTAAAAACTGATTCTGTTGATATTGAATAGACGAAATCCGTGTTTGATACAAAAGACGAGGATCTTCCGAGAGAGGGAGCAGTATGTTGTCAATAAACGGAGTATGCTTTGTCTCGAAAGAATTGTGTGACAACGAATGATAAAAACACACCCCCTGTTTATCATAAAAAATGAACGTTTCGGGGGAAAAAACCAAATATCTGTCCATTATGCTTGCGATGTGTGAGAATAAAACAATGCCATTGCTTCTGGTAAACTGTGCTTTACAAGACTGAATCTAATGGGTGTATCATCGGCTGGATTGAAAGACGAACAGGCCTTTTCGTGTTTTTGATAAACACAAATTGTGCAGGATCGATTATGCTGACACAAAGAACATTGCTCAAGATACTTTGTCCTACTCCGGTTATGCAGTTTTGCAATAAGCTCATAATCAAGAGAGACACCCTTATCAGTAACCAAGCCAAAAGCAAAATCGTGATGAATCCGTTCGCACGGGAGTACCTTGCCTCGGGCAGAGATGAACATCTTTTTTGCAAAGGGAAGACATGTTCCGGTGGGGAAGACCGACTTTATTGAACGGTCAAATAGTAGATCGTTGAAGTCACCAAAATAATTCCCGCTTTTGTTTTGGAAATCTCGAAGGAAAGAGGAAAAGTATGGGGAAACATCTAAAGGGATGCAACTCGTATCTGGGATACCTGGGTGGGCGATCTGACGGAATTTTTCCTTTTTGTCTTCGTTAAGGTCGGCAAGAGAAATGGGGGATATCTGGGGCTTTTTACCAAATTCGGTTTCACAAAAACGCCTAATCCCCTCATAGTCATTTCTATTGTTGAGAACCGCGTTAAAGGAAACACAATCGCGAAAGAAAACAGGATAACTCTTTCGTATTTGTTGGATATTCTTATATACAGTGGGGAAAGAAGGATTGCCTTGTGCGTCTACACGATAACTGTCACCGATTTCATCCCCATCCAGACTAATCAGTAGATGAAAACCATACTTAACAAGAAACGAAAGATGCTTAGGAAGCAGAATCCCATTGGTGGTCATAGAATAAGTAATATGACGGTTGATTCTACTTTTATATCGCTCAACATAGTCTATAATTTGTTGAATCAAAGGAACATTTAGTAGCGGCTCTCCACCATAGAACCCGATGTTCAGTCGAAGAGGTGTTTGACGAAGAACATCATCATCCCATAGTTGAAATAAATAATCCAAAGTCGTTTTAGCGGTATGGAAGTCCATTTTTTTGCCACTTCGGCCGCTACTTTTTGTATAGAGATCGGAGAAGGCACAATACTCACAACAAAGATTGCAACCCTCGGTCACTTCGAAAACAAGATTCGGCAAAAAATTTAAATTGTAAATAATGTGATCTGGTTTTATTTCAGCATAATCCATCATATTACAAAGTTAGTGCGCAGGAGTTTTTCCGGCAAAAAAAACATCCTTACATCTACTTTTGTAAGTTGTTGATTACCAGTTTGCTGAATAATCTGCGACCTTACACTTCAGTTCGCGGATTTGCTGGAAAGATATTGCAGGTAGGATACTTTGTCGGGGGAGTCGCTTTTCCGGATGCGGTCGCGCAAGCGGGTGGCGCGGGTGTAGAGGGTCCCGGTGTTTTCGCCGAGGATGACGGCAATCGCGTTATAGGAGAGTCCCGCTACGACATAGGTCACGAAGGGGAAGTCTTTGGGGGAGAAGAGTTGTTCGTCCTGGTGCATCCTGGCCAGGAGCTGACGGCGTCCGGGATCGAGTTGGGCTTCAAACCGGGAGATGAAGGCGGGGTCTTCCCGGTAGCGGGCGAGCATAATGGAGAAATGCTTGAGCAGGCGCTCATTTTTGTTCAGGAAAGGCTGATCGTACACCTTGCAGAGCTCTTCCAGGATCAGGAACTTGGAGGATTCCCCGTCAGGACTCTTGTCGGTCAGCGCCTTCAGATCCCGGCGAAGTGACGCCTCGGCCTTTTTGGACCGCCATAGCAACAGGCCGGTGATGCCGATCAGGATCAATGCGGCGATCAACGCCGGGAGATGGGTGTTCATGTCCTCTGGCTGATGGTTGAAAACCAGGGTATTGATCGTAGCCCTCCGGGTGGAGTCTTCGCGGGTCCGAAGCTCTTCGTGAAGGGTCAGGGCCCTGGCCGAGTCCCCGCGGTTTTTGCGAATCCTGTATTCTGCCTCCCGGACGAAGTCGCGGTCATCCCGTGCGGTAAGGGAGACATATGCGCTGTCCAGCAGCCGGTCTGCCCGGTCGGGGTGCCCGAGAAGTTCCTCCGCAACGGCGGACAAGGCATAATCCTTACTATAAAAGGAACCAAATACATCCCGGAGGCGGGACAATTTGGAACGGGCGCTGTCCGGCTGGGGCGGGGTCATCCTCAAATACTGTCCCACTGTTTCCCGGAGTATGTCCTGCTGATATGCATAGTAGCCTTGTTCTTCTACATAGTGGAAGATACGGTCCAGGGCGGCCTCCGCCTGACGCCTTTTCCCGAGTTGGATCCAGGCCTCGACCAGGCGGTTGCCTGTGGTCAGGAAATGCTCGTGGTCTCCGGCCAGGATAAAATAATTCTGGGCCTGGGACGCGTATTCGTAGGCTTGCTGGGGCAGTTCGGTCAACTGGTATAGAGATGCCATCCGCAGGTTGGACATGGCGGCATAGAACCAGTCCTCCTGCCGGGCGGCTTCTTCGCCGGAACGGGCCAGGAATGAATAGGCTTGGTCGTATCTTCCGGAGATCATCGCCTGGTCGCCGAGATAATACAGGACGATGTGCTGGAGATGTCTGGGCGGGTGTTTTGAGTACCAGTCTGCGTCCTGGGCTGTCAGGCCGGCCGAGGGGCCCTGGTCGAGGTGGCTCTTGTCCGATGCGATGGCGCTGAAGAGATGGTATTGAGCCTGGAGACGGGGAGGGCGGAGGGCGGTCGTGTCCACGGCCTGCAATAAGGTGAGCGCCGAGTCGGGGTGATCCTGGACGATGGCCTCAATCCGCCGCAAGCAGGTCTGCTGCCCGCAGGCGGCGAGCAGCAGCAGGGTCAGCAGGCCTGCGGACAGGTATGGGCGTCGGCGGGGCATCGGATTTCAGGCTTTCCAGACAGCTTGTCCGTCCTTGAGGGTGAGGACGATGCGGCTGCGGACCGGTTTGCCGGCGAAGGGGGTGGAGCGCCCTTTGGAGAGGAAATCCGCGGGGTCGATGGTCCAGGCGGCGTCAGGATCGATCACGGTGAGGTCGGCCCGCTCCCCAGGCCGGAGGCCGCCGTCCAGGCGGAAAATCCGGCGGGGGCCCTCCGTCAGGGCCTCGATGATGCGCTCCAAGGACACTTCTCCCGTCAGCACCAGGTCGGTATAGAGCACCGGGAAGGCGGTTTCCAGCCCCACGATGCCCATCGCGCTGCCCGCCAGGCCGCGCGCCTTCTCCTCGGCGCTGTGCGGAGCGTGATCGGTCGCGATGGCGTCGATGGTGCCGTCGCGCAGGCCTTCGATCAGGGCCTGCCGGTCCGCTGCACTGCGCAGCGGGGGATTCATCTTGAAGCGGCCGTCCTCCTGCAGGTCGTCCTCGCAGAGGCATAGGTAGTGGGGAGCGGTCTCGCAGCTGACGCGGACCCCATGCGCCTTGGCGGCGCGGATCAGCGCTACGCTCTCCGCACAGGAAATGTGGCAGACGTGATAGCGGCAGCGGGCCTGGTCCGCGAGGGCGAGGTCGCGCCGGATCTGCCCCCATTCGCTCTCGGAGCAGATGCCGCGGTGGCCGTGGGCGGCGGCGTAGCGCCCGTCGTGGATGTAGCCTCCGTGCAGCAGCGAGTTGTCCTCGCAGTGCGCGGCGAGGATGACATCCTCCCGGGCGGCGGCTTCCATCGCCTCGCGCATCATTTCCTCGCGCTGGACCCCGCTGCCGTCGTCGGAGAAGGCGGCGCAGCGCCCCTTGAGGGCGGCGAAGTCCACCAGTTCCAGGCCCTTGCGGCCGCGGGTGATGGCGGCGTAGGGGAGAACCTCGATGCAGGCATCGGCATCGATGATCCGCTGTTCGAGGGCGAGGGACTCCGGGCTGTCGGGCACGGGGTCGAGGTTTGGCATCGCGCAGACGGTGGTGTAGCCCCCGTGCGCGGCGGCCAGCGATCCGGTGCGGATGGTCTCCTTGTAACTTTGGCCGGGTTCGCGGAAATGCACGTGGATATCGACGAAGCCGGCACTGATCAGTTTCCCTGAGCAGTCGATGACCTCCGCCCCGGAGGCATAGGCGATGTCGGGTCCGATGGCGGCGATGCGGCCATCCCGGACCAGCACGTCAGCGCGGCGGCGTCCGCCGCCGTCGACCAAGGTTCCTCCTTTGAGCAATAAATCCGTCATGACAGCTACAAAAATAATAAAAATAATGGCTCCTATACGGTAAGTTATCAACAAGGAAAGTTGAAAACTGTGGAAAACTTGTCTTGCAAGGGGCGCGTGATTGTTGTAAATTTGCAATCTATACGGTTTGAATATGAAAGTCAGCATTATCATGGGATCCAAGAGCGACTGGGATGTAATGTCAGCCGCCTGCGAGACCCTCGACCAGTTCGGGGTTCCGTATGAGAAGAAGGTCATCAGCGCCCACCGCACCCCGCAGTTCTTCTGCGAATACATGGCCGGGGCCCGCGACCGCGGCGTGAACATCGTCATCGCCGGTGCGGGCGGCGCCGCCCACCTGCCGGGCATGGCCGCCGCGCTTACTTCGCTCCCGGTAATCGGCATTCCGATCCGGAGCAAGGCCCTGAACGGACTCGATTCATTGCTCTCCATCGTCCAGATGCCCTCGGGCATCCCCGTCGCGACGATGGCCATCGACGGGGCGAAGAACGCCGCCCTCTATGCTGTCTCCATCCTCGCCCTGCAGGATCCCGCCCTGGCGGCCCGCTACGAGGAATTCCGCAGAAAACAGGCCGAGAAAGTCCTCCAAACCGAGTTGTAAGCCATGAATGCCCACCGCATTTACGTAGAAAAATACGCGGAATACCAAGTCGAGGCCCGGAGCCTCAAGAACGAGTTCAACGAAAACCTTTCGCTCTCCCTGCGCAGCCTGCGGCTGCTGAATGTCTACGATCTGTTCGGATTCTCCGCCGAGTTGCTGGAGAAGTGCCGCTATACCGTCTTCGGTGAAGTGGTGACCGACCTCGTCTCGGACGAGTGTCCGCTCGAAGGCAAGAAATACCTGGCCGTCGAATACATCCCCGGCCAGTTCGACCAGCGGGCCTCTTCGGCCCTGGACTGCGTCCACCTGATCGACCCCGGGGCCGAGGTGCAGATCCGCTCGTCCCGCCTGTTAATCTTCGATGACGACCTATCCGAAGAAGATCTCGCCGCCATCCGCCACTACTTCATCAACGTGGTGGAGTCCCGTCCGAAGGACCTGGGGCGCCTGCAGCCGGAGGGCAAGGCGGAAGTGAAGCCGCTGGAGGACCTGACGGGTTTCACGCAGATGCCGCGCTCCGCTTACGCCGCCTTCTGCAAGCAGTGGGGCCTGGCGATGAACACCGACGACCTGGACGAGGTGGTGCGCTATTTCACCCGCGAGGGCCGCGATCCTTCCGAGACGGAGCTGCGCATCCTCGACACCTATTGGAGCGACCACTGCCGCCACACGACCTTCACTACCGAACTGACCGAGGTCCGGGTGGACGACTCTTTCGCCAAGGCGGAGATCGAGGCGGCCTACGGCGAATTCCTGGACGCCCGCAAGGAGCTGGGCCGGGAGAACCGGAGCCTCTGCCTGATGGAACTCGCCACGATCGGGGCCCGCGTGCTGCGCAAGCGCGGCTTGCTGGAGGACCTCGAGCAGAGCGAGGAGAACAATGCCTGCAGCATCTTCGTGGACGTGGAAGTGGACGGCAAGCCCGAACGCTGGCTGCTGATGTTCAAGAACGAGACGCACAACCATCCCACGGAGATCGAGCCTTTCGGCGGGGCCGCCACCTGTCTGGGAGGCGCCATCCGCGACCCGCTCTCCGGCCGCGCCTACGTCTATCAGGCGATGCGCGTGACGGGCGCCGGCGACATCAACGCCGCCGTGGCGGACACCCTGCCGGGCAAGCTCCCGCAGCGGATGATCAGCCGCAAGGCCGCCGCCGGCTACTCCAGCTACGGCAACCAGATCGGCCTCGCCACCACGCACGTGCGGGAGATATACCATCCCGGCTATACCGCCAAACGCCTGGAAGTGGGTGCGGTGGTGGGCGCCGTCAAGGCGGAGAACGTCCGCCGCGAGAGCCCCGCACCGGGCGACGTGATCCTGCTGCTGGGCGGCCGTACGGGCCGCGACGGCATCGGCGGCGCCACGGGCTCTTCCAAGGAGCACACGGGTGCTTCGCTGGAGACCTGCGGCAGCGAGGTCCAGAAGGGCAACGCCCCCGAGGAGCGCAAACTCCAGCGGCTCTTCCGCCGTCCGGAGGTGACGCGCCTGATCAAGAAATCCAACGACTTCGGCGCGGGTGGCGTGAGCGTCGCCATCGGCGAACTGGCGCCCGGCCTGGACATCTGGCTGGACCGCGTGCCCGTCAAATACAGCGGCTTGAACGCCACCGAACTGGCCATCAGCGAGTCCCAGGAGCGCATGGCCGTGGTGGTGGAGGCGAAGGACCGCGAGGCCTTCGAGGCTTTCTGCGGCAGCGAGAACGTCGAGGTGACCCACGTCGCCTCGGTGACGGACCGCGGCCGGATGCGGATGTTCTTCCACGGATCGACCGTGGCCGACCTCTCCCGCGAGTTCATCGACAGCGCCGGCGCGAAGCATTACGCCAAGGCGGCCGTGGCCGCGGTCGAGGACATCGATCCGTTCCGCCGCGAACCGGCGGGACAGACGCTCAAGGAGAAGATGGTCGCGACCCTGTCCGACCCCAACGTGGCCTCCCAGAAAGGCCTCGTGGAGATGTTCGACTCCACCATCGGCCGCTCCACCGTGCTGATGCCCTACGGCGGCGCCCTGCAGGCCACGGAGACCCAGGTCTCCGTCCAGAAGCTTCCTGCGGACGGCTATACCGACACCGCCAGCATGATGGCCTTCGGCTATGATCCCTTCCTGACCAGCTGGAGCCCCTTCCACGGGGCCGCGTACGCCGTGGTGGACGCCTGCACCAAGGTGGTGGCCGCGGGTGGGGAATGGTCCGGGATGCGATTCTCCTACCAGGAATATTTCGAGCGGATGAGCGCCGATCCCCATAGCTGGGGCAAGCCCCTGTCCGCCCTGCTCGGCGCCCTCAAGATGCAGCTCGCCCTGGGCCTCCCGTCCATCGGCGGCAAGGATTCGATGAGCGGCACCTTTGAACATATAAGCGTGCCGCCCACCCTGATCGCCTTCGGCATCACCACGGTGGACGCCCGCCGGGTGATCTCCCCGGAACTCAAGTGGGAGGGCAACAAGCTCTATCTCATCAAACATACCCCGCTGGCCGACCGGATGCCGGATATTCCGCAGCTCAAGGCCAACTGGGACTTCGTGCACGCGCAGATCGCCGCGGGCCGCATCGTGTCGGCCTGGGCCCTGGGCCGCGGCGGCGTGGCGGAAGGCCTCGCCAAGATGTCTTTCGGCAACCAGTTCGGCGTCAATGTCCGCGCCGACGAGCGTACGCTCTTCGACCTGGGCTACGGTTCCATCCTCGTGGAGGCGGAAGGGGAGCTGGACTTCCCGCAGGCCGTCCTGCTCGGGGAAGTGACCGACGGCGAAGACGGTGTGCTGCACCTCTGCGGCGAGCGCATCTCGATCGACCGCCTGATGGAGGCGAACGCCGGCAAGTATGCCAAGGTGTTCCCGCCCAAGGTGCCCGCCGCCCATCCGGATTTGCCCGGCTTCGCCCGCAAGATCGCCCGGCCCGAGACCAAGTACGAATCGCCCCGCTGGAAGGGCGCGCCCGTGGATAAGCCGCTGGTATATATTCCTGTCTTCCCGGGCACCAACTGCGACTACGACACCGCCAAGGCCTTCCGCAAGGCGGGCGCCGAGGTGTGCTTCGGTGTGTTCCGCAACCTCACCGGCGCCGACGTGCTCCGCTCCATCGACGAGATGGCGGCCGCGATCGACCGCTGCCAGGTACTGATGCTCGCGGGCGGTTTCTCCGCCGGCGACGAGCCCGACGGCAGCGGCAAGTTCATCGCCAATGTGCTGGGCAACGCCCGCATCACCGAGGCCATTCACGCCCTGCTGGACCGCGGCGGCCTCATCCTGGGCATCTGCAACGGCTTCCAGGCCCTGGTCAAGAGCGGCCTGCTTCCGTACGGCCGCCTGGGCCTGGTGAGCAAGGATTCCCCGACCCTGTTCCGCAACGACGTCAACCGCCACATCTCCCAGATGGCGACCACGCGGGTCAGCACGACCCGCTCGCCCTGGCTCGCGGGCCTGTCCGCGGGCGAGCTGCACACCATTGCCGTCAGCCACGGCGAGGGCAAGTTCATGGTCCGCGAGGACCTGGCGAAGGAGCTCTTCGCGCGGGGGCAGGTGGCCTTCCAGTATGTCGATCCCTTCTCCGAGGAGGTCACGATGGAGGCGCCCTACAACCCCAACGGCTCCTACTACGCCATCGAGGGCATCATCAGCCCGGACGGCCAGATCCTCGGGAAGATGGGCCACACCGAGCGCTGGGAGAGCGGCTTGTTCAAGAACATCGAGGAGGAACTCTACCAGCCGCTCTTCGACAACGCTGTTCGTTACTTCAAGAAAACCAGTTAGTTAGTATGATATGAAAAAAGGTGAATTGATATTCGAAGGCAACGAGAAACAGGTGTTCGCCACGGACAATCCCGACCAGGTGATTTTCCGTTACAAGGATGTCACCGTGGCCTATAACAATGTCAAGCGGGCCCGTTTCATCGGCAAAGGCGCCTTGAACAACAAGATTTCGGCTATCCTGCTCAACTACCTGAACCAGCATGGGGTGGAGACCCACTTCATCGAGATTCTGGGAGAAAAGGAGCAGCTCTGCCGTAAGATCGAGATCATCCCCCTGCAGGTGGTCGTGCACAACCGCATCGCCGGTTCGCTGGCCGCCCGCCTGGGCGTGGAGGAGGGCTTCCGCCACTCCAATACCATCGTGGATCTGCGCTACAACAACGACTTCCTCGAGGACCCGTTCATCAACCGCGACCACGCTTTCGCCCTCGGCCTGGCCACCTACCAGGAGCTGGACGAGATGTACAACATCGCACGCCGGGTGAACGAACTGCTCAAACCCCTCTTCCACAAGGCCGGCATCGAGCTGGTGGACATGAAACTCGAGTTCGGCCGGGCTTCCGACACGGGCGCCATCATCATCTCCGACGAGATCAGCCCCGACACCTGCCGGCTCTGGGACGAGAAGACGGGCGAGCGGATGGACAAAGACCGCTTCCGCCTGGACCTGAGTTGCGTGGTGGAGAACTACAACAATGTATTGACCCGTTTGAAACAAGTGACCGAATCCTAGTATGGCAGTTCTCGCAGTATATGGCGTGCCGAGCGCGTCAACCTATATTTATTATGGACTCCACAACCTCCAGCACCGGGGGCAGGAGGGCGGCGGCATCATCACCTTCGATGAGAAGGGGGAGAGCCACCGGTATCGGGGACAGGGCCTGCTGAGCGAGGTCTTCACCAATGGCGAACTGGACCACCTGCCCGGCAGCATGGGCATCGGCAGCGTCAAGTACGCCAACGCCTCCAAAGGCGGCCTGGACAATGTCGAGCCCCTGTTCTTCCATCACCACACGGGCGACTTCGCCATCGCCGGCGAGGGCAACCTGATCAATGCCCGCCAGGTGTCTCAGTATCTGGAGCGGCACGGGTCGATTTTCCAGACCGATACGGACAGCGAACTGGTGGCCCACCTGATCAAGAAAAACAGCAAGGAGGATCGTATCCACCGGATCGTCAAGGCCCTGAACATGATCGAGGGCGGCTTCACCTTCGTGATCCTGACCCGCAACCGCATCTATGCCTGCCGGGACAAATACGGCATCAAGCCCTTGTGTATCGGTAAGTTGGGCGACGGCTACGTGGTCAGCAGCGAGTCCTGCGCCTTCGGAATCATGGGTGCGGAGTTCATCCGCGACGTGACCCCCGGCGAGATCGTGAGCCTGGACCACCACGGCATCCGGAGCACGCTCTATTCGCATTTCAACCGCCACCGGATGTGCGCGATGGAGTATATCTATTTCGCGCGTCCCGACAGCGACATCGACGGCTGCAACGTCCACGCCTACCGCAAAGAGGCCGGACGGAGGCTGTACCGCGAGAATCCGGTCGAGGCCGACATCGTCGTGGGCGTGCCCGAGTCCAGCCTCAGCGCTGCCCAGGGCTTCGCCGAAGAGAGCGGCATCCCCTATGAGATGGGCCTGGTCAAGCATAAATATGTGGGCCGCACCTTCATCCAGCCGGTGCAGTCGCTCCGCGAGCTGGGCGTGAAGATGAAACTCTCCCCGGTGCGGAGCATCGTTTCGGGCAAGCGGGTCGTGCTGGTGGACGACTCCATCGTGCGGGGTACGACCTCGCTCAAGATCGTGGGCCTGCTTCGCGAGGCCGGCGCCACCGAGGTGCACGTGCGCATCGCCAGTCCGATGATGCGTTTCACCTGCCACTACGGCGTGGACACCTCTACGCCGGAGGAGCTGTTGTGCTCGCACCGGACCCTGGAAGAGGCCCGGCAGGTCCTCGGCGCCGATTCCCTGGGCTACCTCAGCCCGGAATCCACGCGGGACTCCTGTTTCGGCTGCGCAGACCCCTGCCAGGCCTGTTTCACGGGCGAGTACCCGACTTTGCTGTATGAAGAATTGGTAGAAAATGATTAATCAAACTAATAACTAAGTCATGGCTAACTCTTACGAAAAAGCAGGTGTAAACCTGGAAGCGGGCTACGAGGTAGTTCGCCGTATCAAACAACACGTGGCTTCCACGGCCCGCACGGGCGCGATGGGCAACATCGGGGCATTCGGCGGTATGTTCGATCTTTCCGCCCTCGGCTACAAGGAGCCGGTCCTGGTGAGCAGTACCGACGGCGTGGGCACCAAGCTCAAGATCGCTTTCGCGATGGACAAGCACGACACCGTCGGCATCGACGTCGTGGCCATGTGCGTCAACGACGTGCTCGCGCACGGCGCCGAGCCGCTCGTTTTCCTGGATTACGTGGCCCTGGGACACAATGTCCCCGAGAAGGTCGAGGCCATCGTCGCGGGTGTCGCCGAGGGCTGCCGCCAGTCGCACTGCGTGCTCGTGGGCGGCGAGACCGCCGAGATGCCGGGCATGTACGCGAAGGATGAGTACGACCTTGCAGGCGCCACGATGGGTGTCGTCGAGAAGAGCAAACTGATTGACGGCTCCAAGGTCAAGGTGGGCGACGTCCTGGTGGGCCTCGCTTCCTCCGGCGTACACGCCAACGGCTTCAGCCTCGTGCGCAAGATCGTCCAGGACGGCCGGCACTTCTATTCCGAGCGCGTCCCCGAGTTCGGCGGCCGCAAGCTCGGCGAGGTCCTGCTGACCCCGACCAAGATCTATGTCAAGCCCGTGCTGGAGCTCATCAAGCAGGTCGATGTGCACGGCATGGCCCACATCACCGGCGGCGGTTTCGACGAGAACATCCCCCGCTTCCTGCAGGAAGGCCAGGGTCTCGAGATCCGCGAGGGTACCTGGGAGATCCCCGTGGTGTTCCAGATGCTGGAGAAATGGGGCGGCGTGCCGCATCGCGAGATGTTCAACATCTTCAACATGGGCGTGGGCATGGTCCTGGTGGTCGATCCTTCCGAGGTGCAGAAGACCATCGACATCCTCACCGCCCACGGCGAGAAGGCGTTCGCCATCGGCGAGGTCACGGACAAGCCGGGCATGAACATCATCCTGAAATGAAAAAACGCCTAGCGGTTTTCGCCAGCGGTTCCGGGACCAATTTCGAGGCCATCGCACAGGCCTGCGCCGACGGCCGCCTGGATGCCGAAGTGGCCCTGATGGTCTGCGACAAGCCCGGTGCCGCCGTGGTGGCCCGGGCGGAGCGTTTCGGCATCCCGGCCTTCGTCGCCTCTCCGAAATCCTTCGGCTCCAAGGCCGAGTTCGAGCGGGAGGTCATCCGCCGGATGGATGCTGCCGGAATCGACCTCGTGTGCCTGGCGGGCTATATGCGTATCATCTCCGATGTGCTGCTGGGCGCCTATGAGGGGCGTATCATCAACATCCATCCCTCGCTGCTGCCCGCCTTCAAGGGCGCACACGCGGTGGAGGATGCGGTGGCCTACGGCGTCAAGGTCTATGGCATCACCATCCATTGGGTGAACGCTGACCTGGACGGGGGGAAAATCATTGCCCAGCGGGCCTTCGAGTACGACGGGGACGACCCCGCGGAGGTCCACCGCATCGGCCAGAAGATCGAACATGCATTGTATATTGAAACCATCCAAAAATTGTTGAAGAATCTATGAGAGCGTTAGTCAGTGTGAGCGACAAGACGGGCCTCGTGCCGTTCGTGCAGGGGCTTTGCGACTTGGGCTGGACCATCATCGCCACGGGCGGCACCCAGCGCCTGCTCGAGCAGAGCGGCGTGAAGACCGTCGGCATCAGCGAGGTCACGGGATTCCCTGAGATCCTCGACGGACGCGTCAAGACCCTGCACCCCAAGGTGCACGGGGGCATCCTGGCGCGCCGCGAACTTCCGGAGCATATGGCGACGCTCGCGGAGCAGGGCATCGAGACCATCGACCTGGTGTGCGTGAACCTTTATCCTTTCCGCCAGACCATCGCCAAGCCGGGCGTGAGCCTCCCGGAGGCCATCGAGAACATCGACATCGGCGGTCCGTCGATGGTGCGCAGTGCCGCCAAGAACTGGCGTGACGTGACCATCGTCTGCGACCCCGCCGACTATGACGGCGTGCTGGAGGAGCTCCGCGCGGCGGGCAAGACCTCGGACGAGACGCGCCTGCGCCTCTCCGCCAAGGCCTACACCCACACGGCGGAATACGATATGTGCATCGCCGGCTATATGCGTGCGCAGGCCGGCCTGAACGAGAAACTCTTCCTGGAGTACGACCTCAAGCAGGGCCTCCGCTACGGGGAGAACCCCCACCAGGCGGCCAAGTTCTACGCCGCGATGCAGCCCGCGCCCTATTCCCTGGCTTTCGCCCGCCAGATCCAGGGTAAAGAGCTCTCCTACAACAACATCCAGGATGCCAATGCGGCCCTGAACGTGCTGCGGGACTTCGACAAGCCCTTCTGCGTGGCCCTCAAGCACATGAATCCCTGTGGCGCGGCTGTGGGGGAGACCATCGAGCAGGCCTGGCAGGCCGCCTATGAGGCCGACAAGGTCAGCATCTACGGCGGCATCGTGGGTGTGAACCGTACCCTCACCGCCGAGGTGGCGCTGGGGATGAAGCCCATCTTCCTGGAGATCGTGATCGCCCCGTCCTTCACCCCGGAGGCCCTGGAGATCCTCTCCGCCAAGAAGAACCTCCGCGTCCTCGAGGTGCCGATGGAGCGTGAAGCTGCCGCTCCGATGCAGTATGTCGGCGTGAACGGCGGCATGCTCGCCCAGAGCCTGGACACCGCGATGGAGGCCATCAAGCCGGAAATGTGCGTGACGAAGGTCAAGCCGACGGCGGCCCAGCTCGCCGACCTCGACTTCGGCTGGCGCATCGTCAAGCACATCAAGTCCAACGCCATCGCCGTGGTCCGCGACAACCACACGATCGGCGTGGGCGCCGGCCAGACCAACCGGGTCGGCTCCGCAGAAATCGCTCTCAAGCAGGCGCAGGCCGCCGGCTTCACCGAGGGACTCGTCCTCGCCTCCGACGGCTTCCTGCCTTTCGACGACACCGTGGCCCTGGCCGCCCAGTACGGCGTGACCGCCATCGTGCAGCCGGGCGGCAGCATCCGCGACGCGGACGCCATCGCCAAGGCCGACGAACTCGGCATCACGATGCTCTTCACCGGAGTCAGGCATTTCAAGCATTAATCGCGTATGAAAGATAAGAAAGTGCTCGTGGTCGGTGGCGGCGGACGCTGCCACGCCATCGTGGACGCGCTCAGCCGTTCCCCGCAGGTCGCGAAGATCTGGTGCGCCCCCGGCAATGCCGGCATCGGCGAGCAGGCGGAGAACGTGCCGCTGAAGGATACGGACGTGGACGGGCTGCTCGCCTTCGCGAAGCAGCAGGGGATCGACCTGACGGTCGTGGGACCGGAGGCGGCGCTGGCCGTCGGCATCGTGGATGCCTTCCGCGCCGCCGGGTTGACGATTTTCGGTCACACCCGCGCCGCTACCCGCATCGAGAGCAGCAAAGAGTTCGCCAAGATCCTGATGGAGCAATACGGCGTCCCGACGGCATCCTACCGCAGTTTCGAGGACTTCCAGGAGGCGCTGGACTATGTCAGCGCCCGGCCTTTCCCGGCCGTGCTGAAGTATGACGGCCTGGCCGCCGGCAAGGGCGTGGTGATTGCCGCGAACCTCCAGGAGGCCGAGGCCGCCCTGCGCAGCATGCTGCTGGACGCCTCCTTCGGCAAGGGCCGCGTGGTGGTGGAGGATTTCCTCACCGGGCCGGAATTCTCCTTCATGGCCTTCGTGGACGGGGAGCGGGTCTATCCCATGCCCCTCGCACAGGACCACAAGCGCGCCTTCGACGGCGACAAGGGTCCCAATACCGGGGGAATGGGTGCCTACACGGGCCTGCCTTTCATCACGCCCGAGGACCGCGAATTCGCCCTCAAACAGATCCTGGAGGCCACTGCCAAGGCGATGGTCGCGGAGGGCTGCCCCTTGTCGGGCGTGCTCTACGGAGGATTGATGAAGACCCCGGACGGGATCAAGGTGATCGAGTTCAACGCCCGTTTCGGCGATCCCGAGACCGAGGTGGTGCTCCCGTTGCTCGAGAGCGACATCTATGACATCTTCGAGGCCGTCGCCACCGGTCGGCCGGCTGCGCAGCCCGTCTGGCGCGAGGCCGTGACCCTCGGCGTGGTGCTGGCTTCCAAGGGCTACCCCGGCTCCTATCCCAAGGGTGCGGAGATCCGCGGCGTGGAGTCCGTGGATGCCAAAATCTACCACATGGGTACCAAGCGCGAGGGGGACAAGCTCCTGACCAACGGCGGCCGCGTGATGATGGTCGTCGCCGAGGGGGCGGACATCCGCAGTGCGCAGCAGAAGGTGTATGCCGAACTGGGCAAGATCTCCTGCGAGACGCTCTTCTGCCGCCGCGACATCGCCCACGTGGCCCTGGACGGCCGCCTGCTGGACGGCAAGGCCCTCTCCGCCGCCATCAAGGAAGACATCCGCGAGCGGGTCGGACGGCTCGAGGTCAAGTACGGCCGCAAGCCGTCGCTGGCCGTGATCATCGTGGGGGACAACCCCGCGAGCCAGGTCTATGTGCGCAACAAGGTCAAGTCCGCGATCTATGTCGGGATGAATTCCCGCCTGATCACCATGGCGGCCGATGCCTCCGAGGAGGCCCTGCTGCAGATGATCGACAACCTGAACCGCGATCCGGAGGTGGACGGCATCCTGGTGCAGCTCCCGCTGCCTGCACAGATCAATGAGGCGCGGGTGATCGACGCCATCGCCAAGGAGAAGGACGTGGACGGTTTCCACGTGCTGAACGTGGGCGACCTCTGGCTCGGCCGGCCCTGCAGCGTGCCCTGCACGCCCAAGGGTATCCTGCGGCTGATCGACGAGTCCGGCATCGACCTGCGCGGCAAGATCGCCGTGGTCGTGGGCCGCAGCAACATCGTCGGCAAGCCGGTGGCCAAGCTCCTGCTGGACCGCCACGCCACCGTGATGATCGCGCATTCGCGCACGAAGGATCTTGCGAGCATCACGCTCCAGGCCGACGTGCTGGTCGTGGCCGTGGGCCGCGAGAATGTCGTGACCGGGGATATGGTCAAGCCCGGCGCCGTGGTGATCGACGTGGGGATGAACCGCAATGCTGCGGGCAAGCTCTGCGGCGACGTGGATTTCGTCAGTGCGCGCCAGCGTGCGTCCTGGATCACCCCCGTGCCCGGCGGCGTGGGTCCGATGACCATCGCGATGCTGATGGAGAATACTCTCGAGTGCTTCCTCGCCCGCGTGGAATCCAAGTAGGATGGGGGAGTACCGCTACACA